>JAFGPB010000113.1 GCA_016926205.1 Bacteroidales bacterium | reverse complement strand
TTTTCTTTTTGTGCCACATCATTGACCATGATTCCGTCGATCACTGTAAAACCATTGACCAGTCCAGTATCCGTCGGGATCCAACCCGAAAGACCGGTGCCGTTGAACAGCGTTACAGGTTCACCATAGTTCAGATTTGAAAGATTGGGAGCTTCCGGCACAGGCGGCATCCTGTTCCCTGTAAATGCCAATGAGTCAATACCTGTGCCGTTTCTTCTCGGTTGCAGATAATAACCGGAAATATCTTCTCCGTCAGATTTAATTTCAAGCCACCTTGTGATCATACGTGAACGAACGGGATTGTTGTTTTCATCCCTTTGCAGCACCGTTTCATAAGTACGGGTAACAACCAGGTATTCATTTTTTACAAGATACACATCTGAAACGGGATCGACACTGCCTTCCTTCCAGAGAAGGTCGGCATCCAGATACCCTTCTTCCTGCCTGACATCCATCCAGCTTATTCCGCCGTCAGCAACATGAATGATCCATTGTCCGACAAACTCCGATATATCCGCTTCATCAGAAGGTTGTAATTCAGTGGCAACCTTGCAGGAAGTCAGAAACGAAGCAATTGTAAGAATCTCAAACAGAAAAGTAAAAGTTTTCATATTCAGGCAAATTTATAATTGAAAGTTAAAATTTGATAAATATAGCATTTTTTCAATGCCGGTGAATCACTTTCACCTCAAATGACCTGCAAAGATGTTGTGTTCAAAATAAATTCTAAAACAGCAGAAGATTATGAAATGATGTACACATTTATTTGATTTCTTACTGCAGGTTTTATTACTTTTGAAGCTTGATTTCTGAAGCCGGAATTCTTATTATGTACATATTTTGAAAACAGCATACTGCACATTCTTTTTGGCATTGGTCATCGGGTTGATGCCAGGCATTTCCCGGGCACAGTTTCAGCCTTCACCAGTAACACCCTCAAAAGAGCGTACGATTATCGATGGAAAGGTATATTACATCCATACCGTGCATGAGGGACAGACATTCTTTTCCATATGCAGGGCTTATGAGGCGGACAGAGAAACCGTGCTTCTCGAAAATCCGGGTCTGGATCCGGAAAACCTCAAACCGGGACAGGCAATCAGGATTCCCGGGACAGCGATTCAGACGCTCACACCCTATCCGGTAAACCGGGATGATTTCTATGAACACAGGGTCAGAAGAAGGCAGACGGTATATTCCATAGCACGAAGATACAACATTGATCTGGAAACCATCTATTATTACAATCCGTGGGCCCGAAACGGTATTCAAACCGACCAGACACTGTGGATTCCCCGTACAGGGGATCTTTCGGCGGTTTTACAGGAACCCGAAGATACAGTTGCTTATTTCTATTATACTGTTAAGGAGAAAGATACACTGTATTCGATATCCAGACATTACAGCGTTTCGGTCGCCGATATCATACACCAAAATCCCGTGCTCAGGAAGGGATTGCAGCCTGGCCAGACACTGATGATCCCGAAACCTAAGACGTTACTCGCGGATACGACCGTTACATCCGACTCACTTGTAACGGTAGAGAACTGTATTCCAGTTGATTACAGGGGACCATACAATGTCGCTTTACTCCTGCCCTTCTTCGCTGATCATATCATGGAATCCCTGCAGGAATCGGAGGAACTTGATACGCTGGATCAGGAAGGTCCCGACATCCTGATGCAGGTCGGAATGAGTTTCACGGAGTTTTATGAAGGATTCTTGCTCGCGGTTGATTCACTCAGAAAAACGGGATTGTCGGTTAACCTTCATTTGTATGATACCGAGCGGAATATTGAAAAATTGATCCTCATTCAGAGGGAATTGCTGACATTGCAACCCGACCTGATCATTGGTCCCGTTTACACAGAAAACATGAGTATGGTGAGCAGAATGGCTGACTATCAGGATGTAAATATAGTTTCGCCTCTGTCCACAAACCAGTCACTCATCACAAGCAACGAAAGACTGTTCCAGGTCGTTCCGTCAAAAGAAACCGAGAGCCTGGCATTGGCAGGATACCTTCAACAGTTTGAGAACGGCCGGTTCCTCCTGCTGCGCGGAACTGACAGCCTGTCGCTGAATGATTCATGGAGGTTCAAGACACAAATGATGGCTTTCCTGTCATCGGACTCTGCAAATGAATTGTCAAGATTTAAGGATTATGTGCTGAATGACACCCTGCTGGATAATCTTGACAGGATACTTTCAGAGGATGAGGAGAACCTTGTAATTGTTTTTTCAAATAATGAGGCGGACGTAGGAAGACTTGTATCAAGACTGTACGTAATCTCCGGAAAATATCCCGTGAGGTTGTTCGGTCAACCGGAATGGCAGGTATGGCAGGGAATTGATCTTGATTATATACACAAGCTTCAGCTGACCTTGTTCACTCCTTTTTATACCGATTTTTCCAGTAAGGCAACAGCTGATTTCCTGAGAAAATGCCGCAGCATGTATCGTTTTGAGCCTTACACGGTCAGCCCGCAGGGCTACAACTACTGTATGCTGGGTTATGATATCGGATTCTATTTCCTTTCGGCCCTGAAGATGTACGGAAGGAATTTTCAGAATTGCCTTCATCATCTTGATTCCGGTTTGCTGTTGTCGGATTACCGCTTTTTAAAGACAGAATCCGGAGGGTATATGAACCGGCATATCAGTTTTATCCGTTACAATCCGGACTACACCGTTGAAAAGACATCATCAGGTCGTGAGAAACTGGCAGAGCAGCATAAATAAGGGATCATACAAATAATCCGGCTTTGCAGTCGCAATGCAAGATTCCTTCAGGATTGCGGTTTCTTATATACTCATATGACTATACCGAATGTATCATATCATCTCTTCTATCCTGCATGTTTATCGGTCCGGTCTGAAAGACTGCTGTCCGGACTCCGGAGGTATTTTGAAACATACCTTTTTACATCAAATTTTCTTTCGCAGCCTGCTTTACTCATGTACCTGATCTTGCCAAAAACCGTCCTTGTTCCCCATGCCCGGTCGTGAACACCGCCTATGGACCAGGCGCATCCTGCATATCCGTTGGGACAGCGTCCGTCAAGCTGGTACTTGTCATTCAGGTACAGGGCTGTGCCATATGCTTCTTCCGGTGTCCGGGTCCATTCCAGAATCTTTTTGGCCCAGTACATCCTCATATAATTGTGCATCATTCCTGTATGTACCATCTGGAGCTGCGCTGCATTCCACAGATCATCGTGAGTTGCCGCCTTTTCAAACTGTTCAGGGGTATACACATATGCGCGACGGTCATTCCTGTGATGGTCAAGACTCATGCGCGCCCATTGCCTGAAACCGGCTACCCGGTCATAATCCGGATTGTAATAGCAGAAATTATCGGCCAATTCTTTCCGGATGATAAGCTCTTCAAGGAATGCATCCGCATCCGGATTCCTGGGGAAATTCTTCAGGACTTCCAGTGCGATCCTCTGCGCTGCGATGTGTCCGAAACGAATATAGGGTGAAAGACCGGACGTACCTTCTGCATTGGGATCGTTCCGCTTTTGTCCGTAATTGCCGAGCTTTTCGTTCAGAAACCTCTCCATTACAGCAATGGCAGCGTCTTCACCCGGTATGAGACCGTCCACCGGCTGAACGGAATGATCGACCGAGAGGGCAACTGCCAGGGCTTCCCAATTGTTCCTGAAACCCTGCGTCACATTCCTCTGCCGGATCAGGGGCGGAAAACCGTCCAAAAATTCCGGCAGCATCCTGCTGATTTTTGGTCTGATCGTATAGGCGCTATATTCTTCCTTGTCCGATGCCTGCCAGCATGGCACGATATTGTGTGCATCCACTTCATCGGTTTCAATCCGGATTTTTTTTATGAGTTGGCTGATCCATTGCTGTTTGATCCTCAACGGATCAAAATCGGTTACCATGTGGCATATATGATGCTTTTCAATGAAATGCGGAAGTGTATCAGCCGGTTCCCCTTTAAGCACGATAAATGGAATGTTCAGATCGTTCAGTTTTTTCTCGACTTTCCTCAGCGCTTTTATCATGAAGTCAGATTGCCGCCATGTCGCACCAAGCAAGGCATCAATCAGGGTAAAGACCACAATAAGCGTTTGTTCATAATTTTCTGCACACTCCACGACATAGGCGAGTGCCCAGTTGTCCTGCACACGCTGGTCCCTGCTCATCCAGTAAAGGACAGGTCCCTTTCCGGGGTTGCCTTTTCTCAGATTCCTGACTCTTTTGAGGTTGACCATTTTACGGATGAATATCAGGTGATAAGTCTTGCAGCCTGCTGATCCAGATACCATTCCACTGTACCATGGACGGGTCTGACCCAGTATGCCGGATATTGTTCTGACGTACTTGAATGATCCGCGATTTCAGCGATCACATTACTTTTTGCCCTTCCCGTAACGACGAATATGATCCTGCGGGCATTGTTGATTGTTTTCATTGTCAGTGAGATCCGGTGCTGTCCCGTAACGGGATGACGAACCAGTTCGCAAATGTTGCCGGACTGTAATAAATCAGGCCTGCCGGGAAAAATAGAAGCTGTATGGCCATCCTCACCCAATCCCAGGAATATCTGATCAAATACCGGCAGCCCGTTCATCACAGGAAGGATATCCATGATCTCGTCCGAATACCTTTCAACTTCAGAAGCCGGATTGTTTTCACCTCTGATGCGGTGGATCTGCTCCGGTTTTAGTTCAATACTGCTTAACAGGCTGGAATGCGCCATTCCGAAATTGCTTTCGGGATGCATTGGCGGGACGCATCTTTCATCCGCCCAGAAGAAATGAATGCGGGACCAGTCGATCCGGCTCGTTTTGTTTTCTTCATTCCATGAGGCCAGCTGCCGGAAGAACATTCCGGGTGTATTGCCTCCCGACAGGGCAAGGGTTATTGTTGGACCGGATTTGGATTTTTTGTTTACGGTGTCTGCGAAATCCCTGCACAATGCATCATTGAGCTCTTGCATTGTCTGAAATATGTGAAAACTGCTGCTCATTCCTGATCCTTATAATGCACAGTATATCCCGTCGTCCGTAAGATTCCTGCATGGATAGCGCCAGGCAAGGCCATGCTCTGCAATCAGCGATTCCGCTTCCTTCGGGCCCCATGTACCGGACGGATATCCATAGAGGGGAGTTGCCGGATCATTCTCCCAGACTTTCAAAATGGGTTCAATGATATCCCATGACTGTTCCACGGCATCCCCGCGGGTGAACAGCGTTGAATCACCCTGCATGCAATCGAGCAACAATCGCTGGTAGGCTTCGCGGATCTGCACCTCACCAAGTTCGGAATAATGAAAGTCCATATTTACTTCCTGTACATTAAATCCGACACCAGGCACTTTCATGCCAAATTTCAGCAGGATGCCCTCATCCGGCTGAATGCGGATGACCAGCTGATTGTCCGAGTTGTACCTTTCTCTGCTGAAGCAAAAAAGGGTATGCGGAGAGGGCCTGAAGTGCACGACAATCTCGGTCACCCGGGTCGGCATCCGTTTGCCGGTCCGTATGTAAAAAGGGACGTTCCCCCAACGCCAGTTATCGATATAAAGTCTTAATGCTACGTATGTCTCGGTCCGGCTGTCCCCTGAAATACCCGGCTCACTCCGATATGCAGCAACTTTTTCACCCCTGACTGCCGCTTCCGTATACTGGCCACGGATGACATGACCCTTTACGTCCCGTTTTGAAAAGGGCCTTACTGACTGCAGGACTTTCAGGGTTTCGTTCCGTATGGCATGAGAGGTGATTCTCGTGGGCGGTTCCATGGCTACCAGAGTCAGCAGCTGCAGCAGATGATTCTGGATCATATCGCGGAGCGCTCCTGCCCGGTCATAATATCCGCCTCTTGTCCCGACACCCAGATTTTCCGCTGATGTTATTTCAACGTGGTTGACGTAGTTGCGGTTCCACAAAGGTTCAAAGATCCCGTTGGAAAACCTCGTCACCATAACATTCTGTACCGACTCTTTTCCCAGATAGTGGTCGATCCGGTAAATCTGCTCTTCCGTAAAACATTTCAACAACTGCCGGTTGAGGTGTCTGGCTGACTCAAGGTTGTATCCGAACGGTTTTTCGATGATGATGCGCCTCCATGCCGTTGTACTGACAGACAGTCCGGCCAGACTAAGATTACGGGAGACGGTCTGATACAGATCGGGCGGAGTGGCCAGATAAAAAATGCAATTCCCGTTCAGCCGGTATTTTTCATCGAGCAGGTGGATCCTGTCCCTTACATGATCATAGCTTCCGGAATCAGAAGTTTCCACGGAAAGATAATGGGTCAGCTGCATGAAGTTCCCGGTCTTTTTTATACTCCCCTCACTGTTCAGATGCTCTGACAGCGCTTTTTTTACAATGAGCCTGTATTGCTCATCGCTGTATTGTGTGCGGGATACTCCGAGAATGGCAAACCGCGCGGGAAGCAGCTTCTGTGCGTAAAGTTCAAACAATGCCGGGATCAGTTTGCGTCTGGTGAGATCACCCGAAGCGCCGAAAATGACCAGCAGGTGGTTGTCCAGATCTCTCATATGCTTGTTTTGCGTTTGCAGGGTTTAAATTTAGGATAAAATGATTAAATATTGCAGAATGACCGGATAAAACAGTTTTCACCGATAAATTAATATTTTTGCATTTTACTATGACTGTCACATGAAAATGCGATCCTGTGCATGCCTGGGTCTTGCGGTTTTATTTCTGGCACTGTACATTCATGCAGATGCCCAGGAAACTGATGAATCTGTGTGGGAAACGATATATGATCTGGATTTTCAATTAATTCTTGCATCAGACAGGGGCGACTCTGTTCGTGTGAATGAACTCATTGATTTTGGAGCAGATGTGAATGCAACAACGTATCAGGGAGTGACCCCGCTGATGTACGCATCACAAAACGGTCATCTGACGGTTGTCAGAATGCTGATCAGCAATGGTGCGGATCCTGACAGACAATCGCTTCAGGGGACTACTGCGCTGATTTCTGCGGTCCGTGCAGGATGGATCGAAACAGCCGAGTTTTTGATCAGAAATGGTGCGGACCCGGACCTGCCTGATAAAAGAATGGCAACGCCGCTGATGCAAGCCGTTGCTGAAAACCGATACTATATAACTGACATGCTGCTGTACTACGGAGCTGATGCAGACTCACGCGACAGGACCGGAATAAGTGCATTGATGCTGGCATGCCGCGAGGGCAAATACGACATTGCAGAACTCCTGGTCAACCATGGCGCAGATGTGAATGCAGCGGATGAAAGGGGAAGGACTGTCCTGCATTTTGCCACAATGAACGGCAATGCGGACCTTATGGATGTATTGATCGCCTCAGGTGCTGATATTGAACAACGGACCGGTTCAGGATTTTCACCCCTTGCAGTAGCTGCAGCCGAAAATCATTTCGAAGCAGCCAGGTTGCTGATCGGGCGAGGAGCTGATGTGAACAGCAGGATCGGATTGGCTCTTAATCCCCTGTCACTGGCCGGGCAGCATGGAAATCACGAATTGACCGACATGCTCAGAAAAAACGGGGCAACGACAAGCTACTGGCCATATTTCAGTCGCTTCACCCTCAGTGCTGAGCTGAGCTTCAGCAGGGAAAATACGGAACTGCGGTTTGAAACAGGCATCAGCGATCAGAAATACAACCTGAATGTTCACCTGGGGTATGGATTCTGGATCAAGCCCATGCAGGTCCTGGAACAGGAAAATGACGACGTTTATTACCAGTACTGGGAAAAAAGGTCTTCCGTTTTCTTCGCGCTGAGCAAAGACATCGTCAATTTAAGTCACCGGAGCAGGATGAGGCTGGGACTGTATGCAGGACTTAAGGGAATCTACAGTTTCGGCAGCCGTGCCGGCTCCGGTACAAAAGCCGACGACTGCCTGGTTTTGTCTCCGGGCGTCGGGGTAAGGGGTGAATTGGGTATGTTGCAACTGAAAATTCAGTATGAATACGTAAATTTAGACATCTATAAAAGCAGCAGGAACCGGTTGAATTTTTCAGTCGGTTTGATTCTGAAGCGGAAGAAAGGAATACTTGATTCGGATTTGAAAGACTGGGAATGAAAAGAAGCATATCTGCAAAACTGAAAGGGACATTGCTGATCTTTCTGATCACAGGGATCGCATCCTGCGGGGAGAAGGTGTATTATGGCGAGGTGGATTGCTCGGAGTGCTATCAGATCAGACCCGACAGCGCTGACCTGATCGTCCGCCTGACGCTGAATGGTGGGATTCAGGAAGTGCCACTGACATTCTACCGGGGAAACATTGAGGGTGGAGTGGTTGAATGTGTGGATACCGCTTTCACGGACCCGTATTATCTGTGGGTAGCTGTGGAACAGGCGTATTCGGTTAAGGCTGAATATTATCATGGCGGTAAGGTGGTTTATGCGGTCGATGGAACAACGATCGAAATCCTTAAGGTTCCGGATGCCTGTGATGAGGAATGCTACATCATAAACGGGGAAACGCTTGACGTGCGGTTGAAGCCGGGATTTCCCTGAAATTGTTTCAGTATGAAAAAATTACTGTCGGAATGCCGTGTTTGTTCATGATTCTAAATCTTTTGCATATCAGTTTCTTTTCTGAATATTCAATGCTTATGGGAGATCAGGGGCATAAATCCGATGAAAAGAGCAGCAACATCAAACAGTTGAAACCATGAAGGAGATCGGATGGGGGATCATCGGCTGTGGAAATGTAACGGAACAGAAAAGCGGTCCTGCTTTCAGCAAGGTGGAGGGTTCCCGGCTGGTGGCTGTCATGCGCCGGGATGAGGTCAGGGCAGAAGACTATGCAAAAAGACATCATGTACCCAGGTGGTATTCGGATGCCCGCCGGTTGATCGGGGATCCGGACGTGAATGCCGTATACATTGCAACACCTCCTTCTTCTCATGCACGGTATGCTTTAGAGGTTATGGAAGCGGGTAAGGCTGTGTATGTCGAAAAACCGATGGCTGCATCGTGGAATGACTGTATCCGGATGAATGAATTTGCAGCCCAAAAAAGAGTACCGCTTTATGTGGCCTATTACAGAAGGGCGCTGCCATATTTTAAAAAGGTGCAGGAGCTGGTCCGGGAAGAACAGATCGGAAAGTTACTTTTTGTGGAGATTGATTATCATGTTCCTCCGAGGAGTGAGGACACGGATTCAGCCGGACTGCCCTGGCGTTTGGTTCCTGAAATCTCAGGGGGCGGTTATTTTTACGACATTGCCTGTCATCAGATCGATCTGATGATCTGGCTGTTTGGCCGTCCGGTTAAAATATGGGGACATACCTTTCAGAGGGCTGGCTTATACCCTCCGGAAGATCTGGTATTTGCAGGACTGGAATTCGGGAGCGGCCTGCCGCTTTCCGGATCATGGTGTTTCGTGGCGGACCGGAAACACCATACTGATGTCATCAGGATATACGGAACGGAAGGATCTGTTGAATTTTCCACCTTCAGGTTTACACCCATCAGGCAGGTGACACAAAACGGCACAGTGGAATTCCTGCCTCCGAATCCGGAGCACATTCAGCTGAGTTTTATCAGAAACATGGTCGAGGAACTCCGGGGGCTCAGGGACAGGACCTGCAATGGTGAGGATGCTGCCCTGACCAATTATATAATGGACAAAGTACTGGGAAAAATATAGTATGCTTAATGAAATTCGTTGTTGACCGGGACATACCTTTTATCCAGGGTGTGCTGGAACCTTTTGCGGAGGTTGAATACCTTCCGGGGAACGGGATCCGGAACCAACACCTGAAAGATACAGATGCACTGCTGATCCGCACAAGGACGTTCTGCAACAGTGAACTCCTGGATCGTACGAAAGTTCAGTTCATCGGGACTGCAACCATTGGTTATGACCATATTGATACCGCATACTGTGACACAAACCATATTGTCTGGCGGAATGCACCCGGATGCAATGCAGAGTCCGTAAACCAGTATCTGGCATCTTCACTGGTGAGGCTGTCAAAGAAGCACGGATTTTCACTCAGGGACAGGCCGATTGGCGTGGTCGGTGTCGGTCATGTGGGATCGAGGGTGGTACGTACAGCCGAAATGCTCGGAATGCACGTATACCTTTGTGATCCTCCAAGGGTTGAAAAAGAAGGTGTTTGCGGATTTATTAAACTCGAAGGGATCCTTCGCGAGAGCAGTATCATAACATTTCATGTGCCCTTACAGTCCGGAGGGGATCACAACACCCATCACATGATCGGTGAAGAGCTGCTTTCAAAGAGCAATCCCGGGACTTTCATCATCAATACCTCGAGGGGACCCGTGGGAGATGGCGGAGCCCTCAGGTCAGCACTGAAATCCGGAAGGATCGGTGGACTGGTGGCTGATGTATGGGAAGATGAACCGGATATTGACCGGGAACTTCTGTCACTGACAGATCTTGCAACTCCGCATATCGCAGGATATTCGGCTGACGGGAAGGCCAATGGTACAGCTATGATCATACAGGAAGCAAGCCGGTTCTTCAACTTCGGACTGGATGACTGGAGACCGGATAATATTCCTCTGCCGGAACATCCTGAAGTCAGGATAAACTGCAGGGGACTTACGGAAGAGGAGATCCTGGCAGAAGCCATTCTGGCCTCCTATGATGTCCTGAAGGATGATGAGAGGTTAAGAAAATCACCTGGAAATTTTGAAAGGCTGCGTTCGGATTATCCCTTAAGAAGAGAGTTCAGGTCTTTCACCCTGAAGCTCTCAGACTCATGGACATCCATTGAGCGCCGTTGCAGGAGGATGGGATTCAGGGTCATTACATGATGATCCCTGCCTGTCAGCCGTCTGATACATATTTTACGGCAGGGATGGGATCTGCATTGCAGATGGCATTGCATGCTGAAGAAATTGGTATGTTCTAAGGATAATATTATATTGCGATAAAAAATGAAACGACTGGCAGATATCGGACTCATCGGTCTTGCGGTGATGGGTGAGAACCTGGTCCTGAACATGGAAAGCAAGGGCTTCACGGTTGCCGTATACAACAGAACTGCAAAGAAAACGGAGGACTTCGTCAATGGCAGGGCAAAAGGCAAAAACATCCTTCCTGCTTATTCCCTTGAAGAGCTGGTCGCAAGCACCTCGCGTCCCCACAGGATCATGATCATGGTCAGGGCGGGCAGGCCCGTGGATGAAGTTATTGAAAATCTGCTTCCATACATGTACAAGGGCGATACCCTTATAGACGGCGGGAACTCCAATTACCGCGATACGATCAGAAGAACCGAATACATCGAGGGGAAAGGAATGCTGTTTGTTGGTACGGGCATCTCGGGTGGTGAAGAAGGAGCACTGACAGGTCCTTCGCTCATGCCGGGAGGATCTCCCGAAGCATGGCCTCACATAAGGTCATTGTTCCGTTCGATAGCTGCCAGAGTGGATGACGGAACGCCCTGCTGCGACTGGATCGGGGAAAACGGAGCAGGTCATTTTGTGAAAATGGTGCATAACGGGATTGAATACGGGGATATGCAGCTTATATCGGAGGTATATTACATATTGAAGAGGCTGGCAGGACTGGATCATGATGAAATGTATCATGTCTTTGATACATGGAACCGTGGTGAACTGAACAGTTATCTCATTGAAATCACACGTGACATCATGAAATTCAGGGATGCGGATGGACAACCTCTGCTGGAAAAAATTCTGGATGCTGCAGGCCAGAAAGGTACAGGCAAATGGACCAGCGTGGAATCCCTCGATCTCGGTGTGCCGCTTACACTGATCACTGAGGCTGTATTTGCCAGGTTCCTCTCAGCCCGGAAGGAAGAGCGCATGAAGGCGTCTGAATTGCTGAAGAATCCGGCAATAAATGATCTTCCCGAACGGAAAAGGCTGATAGAAGATCTCCGAATGGCACTGTATGCTGCAAAGATTGTTTCCTATGCCCAGGGCTATTCATTGATGCGGGCAGCTGCTGAACATCACAGATGGGATCTTGATTTCGGGGGTATAGCCCTGATCTGGCGGGGTGGATGCATCATCAGGTCTGCATTTCTGGATAAGATACAGGAAGCCTATCAGAAAAACAAACATTTGCCCAACCTGCTGATCGATGATTATTTCAGCCGGCAGATCATGCAGGCGGAGCAAAGCTGGAGGCGCATCGTGTCGGCTGCCGTTATGAACGGACTCAGCATACCTGCGCTGGTATCCGGACTGACTTACCTGGACGGGTACCGGTCCGACAGGCTGCCTGCAAATTTAATCCAGGCCCAGCGCGACTATTTTGGAGCGCACACCTATGAGCGTACAGACCGTCCACGCGGAGAATTTTTTCATACCAACTGGACCGGCAGGGGAGGGGAAACCACGTCGGGCTCCTATGAAGGATAGCAATTCAAGGGGAAACCACGTCGGGCTCCTATGAAGGATAGCAATTTAAAACCTAATGATCGTTGCGCTTTAACGTTTTATAAATTTCCAGGCATACCCATGCGTCCATTGCCGCATACTGAAGCTGTTCCCTGGTAAGCACGGCACGAGCCCAGTTTGAAGTCTGGTTTCTTTTTGAAATTCTGATCCCAAGGACGTTGGCGGTAAGTTTTTTCAATCCGTTGTCAGCAATCCCGTATTTCTTGACAAATTCCTGCAGTTCAACAAACCCTTCAGGCTCCATGGCCCGCAACCGGTTCAACGCATTCAGGTCTTCCCTGATCGCAGTCCCGATCTTCAGGCAATCCGGATCCTGTATAATCTGCACAAGCAAATCCGGGATTTTTATTTTATTGAGCCGGAAGAGAAAGGCCTTGTTGTGTGTTGCCAGCTGAAGCAGCGAAACCTGATGGATCCGGCCTTTTTTGTAAGAAGGTTTTGTCTCCGTATCAAATCCGAATATTCTTTCGTTAACAAGCAGCGGCTCTGCCGATTTCAGCTTTTCAGTCGTATCGATCAGGTATATTTTTCCCTCAAAGGATCTTACAGGTAACGTTTTAATAAAATCCTCGTCAATGTTTTCAAAGTAATTTCCTTTGTTTGTTATGTCTCTACCCCTCATTCCGTCCATGAATGCATCATATCTTTATCAGCTGCAAATGTATAAATATCTGGCCAGCGGTTGAATCATATCTGTAATTTGTTCATAAAACGGCTGAAATTGCCTGTCGTCATTCCTCATCCTGAACGGTGCCGGGTCAGCAACCGGTCTTCCGTCAGAGATATGAACTCATTGTCGAGCATCCATTGTACAATTCCGGTAAGCACTTCCCTGTTTACCTTCAGCCGGGTGGACAACTCTTCAACGGACAGCGCCCCCGTTCCGATCGTTCTCAGAATTTCTTCCTGCAGACCGGTGACATCTTTCTTTTTTTCCCCGGTTTCATTTTTGGTGCGGCACACATCGCATTCACCGCAGGCGGGTGAACCGTATTCACCAAAATACTCAAGCAGAAGCTGGCTCCGGCATTTGTCTTTCGTCTCGGCGAATTTCACCATGGCTTCGACACGCTCAACGTACCTGGATTTTCTGACCTGATGGATGTCTTTTGAAATGAAGAGAGACTTCTCATCCAGCCGTTCTTCCGTATAAATGACCATCGGTGATCTTTTCTGGGGAATATAGCTGATGATTCCCAAAGTCGAAAGCTTGATCAGGTATTGTTTTACCACATCCTGATTCACGTTTGCCTTTTTGGCCAGCATGGTCTCGTCGATGGCGGTATATTCGGTGAAAACTCCGGTATAGGAACGCAAAAGAAGTTTGATAAAGGCATCAAACTGCATGTTGGATACCTGAAACCGATACAGGTCATCACGGTTCAGCAGAAATTTTATTCTGGACGGATTGTTGATCTCTTCAGTGAGCTCAATGTATCCTCCTGTTTCCAGCATCTTCAGGCAGCTGTAGGCAGTATAGATCAACATCCTGTAATTCCTCACAAACTCGGAAAGGCTAAAATCAAAAGCCATTCCTTTTCCTGCTCCGACCGGTAATTGAAAATAATTGCCCAGCGCCGCATAGGTTCTCTTGATCGTTTCCAGGTCCGGAAAGTTCACATGGATCCTCTGTTGCACGGAATTCCTGTCGGAAGGGGCGTTAAGAAGTATAGCCCAGGACCGCTTACCATCCCTGCCTGCCCTGCCGGCCTCCTGGAAATATGCCTCGATGGAGTCGGGAAGGTCGGCATGGATCACAAAACGCACATCGGTCTTGTCAATACCCATACCAAATGCATTAGTCGCCACAATTACACGGATCTTACCAACAGTCCAGTTTTGCTGTACCCCGGTGCGCACATGATGTTCCAGACCTGCATGGTAAAATGCGACAGAAATGCCCTCCTTTGTGAGTGATCTGGCGATCTCGACACATTTGCGCCGGCTTCGCACATATACAATACCGCTGCCCTTCAGCTTCTTGATGATTTCGATCACATCCCGGTCCCTGTTCTCGGTCTTTTTTACCGCATAGATGAGGTTCTCGCGCAGGAAACTGGCTTTAAGAAGGTTCGGCTTTTTGAACAGGAGTTTGTTCTGGATGTCTTCCGTTACCACCGGAGTGGCCGTGGCAGAAAGGGCAAGAACAGGCACTTCGGGATGAAAGGCACGCAACTCGGCAATTCTTAAATAGGATGGTCTGAAATCATAACCCCACTGGGATATACAATGTGCTTCATCGACTGCAATAAGATTTATAGGCATTTCCTGGAAACGGATCCTGAATTTCTCCGAAGCGATCCGTTCAGGCGAAATGTACAGAAGCTTATAACCTCCGTAAAGACAATTGTTCAGGGCAGTATCGATTTCTTCACGGTTACATCCCGAATGTATTGCAATCGCCTTGACACCCAGTTTCTTTAAATTCTCAACCTGATCCTGCATCAGCGCAATCAGGGGGGTGACCACCACACACAAACCGGACAGGGTCACTGCCGGGACCTGATATGTCAGTGATTTTCCGCCTCCTGTCGGCATCAGGCCAAGCGTGTCCTTTCCACTCATAACCGACCTTATAATTTCTTCCTGTAACGGACGGAAAGTTTCAAACCCCCAGTAATTCCGAAGTGTTTCAAGATGTTCGTTCATCATACTGACTTATGAAGGCTTCAACGGTCCTGAAAGTTATGATAAAATTGCAAAACCATCCGAATATTGCATTATTAATATTTTCGAAAAAATTCTGGGTGTTTTTTTGTAATTTTGCACAATTTATAACAAACACAGGCAAAATCATGGCAATTCTGTCAGATAAAATCGTTTCCGAAGCCCTGACATTTGATGATGTATTACTTGTGCCGGGCTACTCCAATGTACATCCCAGAAATGTTGACATAAAGTCTCATCTGACCAGGAACATCATCCTGAATACTCCCATTATATCAGCGGCAATGGATACGGTGACGGAAGCGACACTGGCTATTGCCATTGCACGGGAGGGCGGTATGGGTGTGATTCATAAGAACATGTCGGTCGAGGACCAGGCCAAACATGTAAAAACCGTGAAGAGGGCCGAGAACGGAATGATCTATGATCCCATAACGATTCAGCCGGAAGCCACGGTCGGTGATGCGCTCAACCTGATGCATGAATACAAGATCGGAGGCATACCGGTGGTCAACAACAATCACGGTCTTGTCGGGATCGTCACCAACCGCGACCTCAGGTTTGAGCAGGAAATGTCCAAACCGGTAAGTGAGGTGATGACCAGGGAGAATATCATCACGACGAGTCAGGAGACGGATCTCGAAAAAGCTGCCGACATTCTTCAGAATTATAAAATAGAAAAACTGCCCGTTGTTGATGATCACAACCGCTTGATCGGACTTATCACCTATAAGGACATCACCAAGGCAAAAGACCGGCCGAATGCATGCAAGGACGGAATGGGCCGTTTGCGGGTGGCTGCAGCGATCGGTACTTACCATGATACCTTTTCCCGGATTGAAGCACTCGTTAAATCGGATGTGGATGCCGTATTCATTGATACGGCCCACGGACACTCTGCAGTTGTCATCGAAACACTCAAGCAGGCAAAGAAGAAATATCCTGACCTGGAAATCATCGTTGGTAACATCGCTACACGTGAGGCAGCACTGGATCTGGTGAAAGCAGGAGCCGACGGCGTCAAGGTGGGGATCGGTCCGGGTTCGATCTGCACTACACGTGTTATTGCAGGTGTGGGTGTTCCGCAGCTGACGGCCATATCAGAGGTGGCAGAAGCACTAAGGGGAACAGGTGTTCCTGTAATTGCCGATGGGGGTATCCGCTATTCGGGTGACATTGTGAAAGCCATTGCCGCCGGGGCAAGCTCGGTTATGGCCGGGTCATTGTTCGCGGGCGTGGAAGAATCTCCGGGTGAAACCATTATTTATAACGGCCGGAAATACAAATCTTACAGAGGTATGGGCTCCATTGAGGCGATGCAGAAGGGTTCGGGAGACCGGTATTTTCAGGATCCTGATGAGGAAATCAAGAAACTTGTTCCGGAAGGCATAGTCGCTCAGGTTCCCTTTAAAGGTTCTTTGTCAGAGGTAATGTATCAGCTGACCGGGGGACTGAGGGCCGGAATGGGCTATTGCGGTGCGGCTGATATTGAGGCACTGAAGTATGCCAGGTTCGTACGTATCACAAAATCAGGGATCATCGAGAGCCATCCCCACGATGTTACCATTACCAGGGAAGCTCCGAACTACAGCCGATAACACCCTTCATCCATCGTATACAAACATTTCAGTGTTTTCTATGCAGAAGTTCCTGATCGCTGTCATATTGATACTTATAATTGGTCACACGCCGACCGTCGCTCAGGATGAGGTCCTGTTCATGATTGACGGGATACCCGTTTTCCTCGACGAGTTTAAAAGGGTTTACGGCAAAAACAAAGGAGTGCCGGGTTATGAAGACATTCCGGCGGAAGAGTATCTTGACATGTATATCAATTTCAGGCTCAAGGTGCTGGAAGCAGAACGGCTGGGTTATGATGAGCAACGGTCATTTACCGATGAACTTGCAGGATACAGGGAACAGCTTGCCGTTCCTTACCTTCAGGATCAGGACGCGATTGACCGTCTGGTCAGGGAAGCCTATGAAAGGACGGTGAATGAAGTCAATGTCAGTCATATCTATTTGGCTTTTCCGGAACATCCTTCACCTGATGACACCCTCCGGATATACAAAAAAATCACAGATGCACGCGGGCGGATCATGAACGGTGAGGCTTTTGAAAAAGTTGCCTTAGAAACCTCAGAAGATCCTTCAGTCAGGATCAATCAGGGCAATCTGGGATGGATTTCCGCTTTTGCATTGATATTTCCCCTTGAGGAAGCAGCATATAGAACTGCACCAGGGGATGTGTCCCTGCCTGTAAGAACATCCTACGGCTATCATCTTGTTCGGGTGAATGAAACCAGAAGATCACCGGGAGAGATCCTGCTGTCCCACATCATGGTCCGTGCCGGAATGGATTTGGATGAAGTGGAGGCCAAACAGGCTGAAGAAAAGATCTTCATGTATTATGACATGATCCGGAAGGGTCAGGATTTTGGTGAAACAGCCAGGTTGTATTCGGAGGATACGGAATCCTCAGGGAACAGTGGCCGGATGAGGTGGATCAGGTCCGGCGAACTCCCTCCGGATATTGAAGAGCAGGTGTACAAGCTCCGCGACAGTGCAAGTTTTACGCAACCCCTGCGCTCAATTTACGGATGGCATATTTTTCAGCTTCTTGGCAAACGTCCGCCCGGTTCTTTTGAGGATATGAAAGTGAGGTTAAAAGAACAGGTTCTCGCGGATGAAATGCGCAAGGCAATCGCAGAACGGTCGGCTGTTAGCAAAATGAAAGAACAGTCAGGTTTTAAGCTTTATGCACAAAACATCGGATCTTTGCTTGAGGTTTTTGACAGTGCGATATACACCGGTCAATGGGACCCGGCTGTGGCAGGCAATCTTATTGAACCTGTTTTTGAGATCGGCGGAAAAGAATTCCTGCAGGAAGATCTGGCGGTTTTTATTGCCGGATCTCAGTACGATCCTGGCAATGAATCTTTGAGCGAGATCCTTGACAGAAAGAGCGGTGAGCTGATCCGTGACAAACTGTTTGAATATAAGAACAGCAGACTGGAGGAGGATCATCCTGAATTCAGGGATCTGGTAAGGGAATATCACGACGGGATCCTGCTGTTCAACATATCAAATGATCTCATCTGGCAGCGTGCGGCACAGGACTCGGCCGGACTGATGAAATTTTATGAGGAGAACAAATCTTCTTACATGTGGGAGGAGCGGGCAGATGTCTCGATATATACGACAGATGATGCATCTTACCTCAACAGGATCCGGAAGTATGCAAAACGGAGATTTTCAAGGAACTGGTCGGCCGATGAACTGCTGAAACGGATATGTGCAGAAGATTCATCAGATTGTGTGGTCATTGAAGATGCAACATTTGAACGTGGCATGGATCCTGCAATAGACCAGATGAAGTGGAGAAAAGGAGCGGTGCGGGAAATTCTGCAGGATCATGATATTCAGATCATTGTAATCAATAATGTGTTGCCTCCGAAACCCAAAACTTTTCAGGAAATACGAGGCATGATTGTTGCTGCTTATCAGGATGATCTGGAAATGAAGTGGGTGGCTGAACTGCGTAAAAAATACCCGGTGGTTGTCAATGCGGAAGCAATAAAAAAAATGCAGTAAGTGACCGGTCATCCCCTGAGAGGTTCTGAATTTCAACAGAATGCTGCATGCAAAGGAATTCAGAATAATTTTATATATTTATCCGGATATGGAAATACAAACTGAACCATGATCAGATTACTGAAATATTCATGCTTCATAGCCTTCCTGATGATCACAGCAGAATGTGCTAAAAATTCGGGAAACGATAAAAATATACCGGTTGCCCGTGTTTTTGACAGGTACCTGTACCTTGACGACCTGAAAGGTGTGACACCGGCGGGACTTCCTGCCGCTGACAGCATTGCGGTCGTGCGGGACCACATTGACAAATGGGTGAGAAGCCAGCTGATCCTGAACAAGGCTGAACTCAACCTCACCGATGAAGAAAAGGATGTGGAGCAGCAGATCGATGCTTACCGCACTTCATTGCTTATTTACAGTTATAAGCAAAGTTATATACGCCAGAACCTGGATACCGTGATCACCGATCGGGAAATTCTTCAATATCTGAATGAGAATCCGTCAAATTTCATGCTCAGTGAAACTGTTCTGAAAGGATCTTTCATTCAGGTACCTGAAACCGCACCTGAAATATACAGACTGCGGCAGTGGTGCAGTTCTGAGGATGACGGAAATGTCGCTGATATTGAAAGCTATTGTGTTCAGTACGCAGAACGATATGATCATTTTGAAGAAATGTGGGTGAACCTGTCGGAGGTTTTGGAGTTGTTGCCGGGAAGGCTGTACAATCCTGAATCCACGGTAAGGTCCAGACGGCTGATTGAAATGCGCGATTCAACCTATTATTATTTTCTCACCATAAGGGATTATGCCATTGCAGGAGAAGTTTCACCGATTGATATGGTTACGGAAGACATCAGAAGCATTCTGTTAAACAAGCGTAAAATACAGATTGTCAATGAACTTGAGTCAAGCATATACAGTGACGGGCAGAACCGGGGTTATTTCACAATTTATTAACAGCAGTATGAAGTACAAGACAACCATATTATTGATGAGCCTGATGTTTCATGTTGCCGGTCTGCTGGCACAGCGGATCGTTGTTGATGAAGTCGTGGCTGTAATCGGAGATAAAAAAGTTCTTTATTCGGACATTGAACAAACCTTCCTGCAGCTTAAAGCACAGGGGGAAACCACAAATGAAAATACCCGGTGTGAAATTCTTGAAGATCTGATGATCCAGAAAATGATGGTCCATTATGCCGAAATTGACAGTATTCCCGTGACAGACAGCCAGGTCGAGCTTGAAATGGAACAAAGAATGCGGTATTTTGTAAACCAGTTTGGTTCGGAACAAAAGCTGGAAGCCTATTACGGAAAGTCAATCATTGAGATCAAGGATGAACTGAGGAATGACATCAGGGATCAGATGCTCGTAAACGGAATGAGAAACCAGATCATACAGAACATATCCATAACTCCCTCGGAGGTGCGTTCATATTACAGAGATCTGCCGGAGGACAGTCTCCCGTATGTCGATGCTGAGGTTGAGTACAATCTGATCGCCATTTATCCGAAGTCAACCGATGAGGCGATTTTTGAGGTGCGCGAAAAATTGCTTGAGATCCGGGAAAGGATACTCAACGGAGAAAGCTTTGTTACGATGGCAGTCCTTTATTCCGAGGATCAGGCATCCGCAACAAGGGGTGGTGAAATCGGATGGTTCTCAAGATCAGAACTGGATGCGAATTACGCCAAAGCAGCTTTTGCACTGAAACCCGGTGCCATATCCAAAATTGTGGAATCTTCATTCGGATACCATCTGATCCAGTGTATTGACAAGACAGATGACCGGATTCAGACCAGGCATATACTTATGAAACCGAATGTCTCTGCTGACGAGAAAAATCAGGCCATTTCGAAACTTGACAGTCTGGTCCGGCTGGTCCGGCAGGATTCGATCGCATTTGATGAGGCTGCACGTTTGCACAGTGAGGATGAAGAAAGCAAGGTCAACGGTGGTCAGATGGTAAACCAGATCAGGGGCGGTTCACGCTGGCGTATGGACGAATTCGGGCCTGTTGAATATGACATCATCAGCAATCTTGAAGTGGGAGAAATATCCAGAACTTATGAAACAACGGATCAGAAAGGAAAAACAGTCTTCAGGGTCATTTGGCTGAAAAATCGCACGAAACCCCATGTGGCAAATCTGAAAGATGATTTTAACATTTTTAAGGAAAAAGCCCTTGAGAGGAAGGAGTCTGAGATCGTGAACCAGTGGGTAGAAGAAAAGATAGGATCGACATACATCAGAATTTCAGACAGGTACAATTCGTGTACAATGAATCTGAACGGATGGCCTCATACCGGAATGGCGAGGCGTGACTGACAGAATATATTATCTTATTAAAGATCAACCAGGATTGGCTCGCAAGCTTTCATTGATATTCCTGATCATCCTGAACATTGCCGCATCTGCTGCTGGCCAGGACAGAAAACAGATCGAATGGCAGGCTGATTCCGTAAATTATGATGTCAACATCGGACAGGGTGCCTATCGTCTGATCGGCAATGTGAGGTTCGATCATGAAGATGTTGTAATGTTTTGTGACAGCGCGTATTATTACTCAAAGACCAATTCCCTGGATGCTTATCACAACATTCACATCAACAAGAGCGATACGGTGCACGTATACGGTGAGTACATGCATTATGACGGAAATACCAGAATTGCTCAGATATGGCAGAATGTGAAGATGGAAGGGCAAAACACAGTATTGTATTCGTCACGCGTCGAATATGATCTTGGCAAAAACATCGGATACTACACCCATTATGCTGATATTGAAAGCGGAGAGAATAAGCTCAGAAGCAGGCTCGGCTCCTATAACGCCAATAATGAAACTTATTTTTTCAGGGATTCTGTGACGCTGATCAATCCGGATTATACGATGTATTCGGATACACTGAGTTATCATATACGCACAGGCATTGCCTATTTTCTGGGTCCGACGGAGATTTTAAGCGACAGTGGTTATATTTATTGCGAAAACGGATGGTACAACACGGAGACAAATACCTCCATGCTGAAAGACAAAGCATTCGTTCAAAACCAAAGCCAGCAGGTCACGGCCGACAGTATGTATTATGAAAGGGAAACGGGATACGGTGAGGCCTATTCCAATATAGACCTGTTTGATGAAGAGCAGAACGTTATCCTGAGAGGTGATCGTGCTTCCTTCAATCAGCAGGAAGACCGGTCTTTGCTAACGGACAGTGCGTTGTTTATTTACATTACGGATGAGGATTCGATCTACGTCCATGCCGATACATTGCGGGCAATTCCGGATACCGGAGGATTTCGTCAGTTTAAAGCCTATCATCACGTGAGACTGTACAAGTCAAACCTTCAGGGTAAATGTGACTCGCTATATTACAGCACTTCCGATTCAGTACTCAGACTTTATGATGAACCTGTATTGTGGTCGGGAGAGAATCAGCTTTCGGCAGAATATATTGAAATACGAACGAAAAACCAACAGGTGGACCAGTTGTACATGGATCAGGTTGCTTTTATAATCAACCGGGAAGACTCCACGAAATTCAACCAGATAAAGGGCCGAAACATGACATGTTTTTTCCGGGACAATGATCTGTATAAGATTGAGACCGTCGGGAACGGACAGACTGTATATTATGCAAAGGACCAGGAAGAAATCATCGGTGTCAATGTTGCGGAAAGTTCTGATCTGACCGTATGGTTCAGGGACAACACCATTGATGCGATTACATTTTTTACCAACCCGGTTGCGACGCTGTATCCACTTGAGCTGGCACCTGAGGAGGAGTTGATCCTGGATGATTTTTCATGGCATGAATCCATCCGCCCAGGTAAAAAAGAGGATGTTTTTCGTTAATATTCGTCTTCATTGAAAAAGAAGTCATCCTTGCTTGGATAGTCCGGCCACAGGTCTTCAATGCTTTCATAAATTTCACCTTCATCTTCAATTTCCTGCAAGTTCTCAATAACTTCGAGTGGTGCGCCGGATCTTATGGCAAAATCTATCAATTCTTCTTTTGTAGCAGGCCATGGGGCATCTTCGAGTTTTGAAGCCAGTTCAAGTGTCCAGTACATATTGAATACTACGATTTAGGATATCCTTTTTAAAAATTGTGCAAATATATAAAATAATATATAACAATAATTGCAAATTGAAATCCCATTTTTATTCATGAAATTCAGATTTTAGAAGCGAAGCGGACTGAAATCTTTAAGTCGAACAACTTTGCGCTGCGATCTGACG
Organism: Bacteroidales bacterium; assembly: GCA_016926205.1. Classification (GTDB taxonomy): domain Bacteria; phylum Bacteroidota; class Bacteroidia; order Bacteroidales; family UBA10428; genus UBA5072. The sequence goes on along the minus strand of JAFGPB010000113.1, from coordinate 20,046 downwards.
ATCCCGATACGCTTTGCTATCGGGACAGGTTCCCCGATACGGGTTGCTATCGGGACAGGTTCCCCGATACGCTGTGCCATCGGGACAGGGGCCGTCTTCAGCAGAAGGGTTTTACAACTTTGATTTACAGTTTAAATGACAATCCGGCCAGAAAATTAAACCGCTGGGACGGGAATTGATTCCAGATCAGGTGGCTTCGGTTGGAAATATTATAAAGATCAAAAAAGAGAGTCAGTGTTTTGGAATGATGGTAATTGATTTTAAGGTTAAAATCTGCGAGCGGTTTGAGTTTCTGAATACCGTCAGTCCATAACTCATTCCTTATCCAGCGCGTACCCAGAAGGATCATCTCCCCATTGAGAGAGACCTTGTTTTTTATGTTGTAAAGAACGTTTATGTTCAGTTCATACTCAGGTTTATGCCAGGGTTTTCTGAGATTCATCATGTGATAGTCATAATAATGCCCGTCCATTGTAAATCCAAGCGATGCGGCAGGTTGAAAAGCAAGCTGGCCGTGGTAAACAATAATGTCAACATCATCGTATTCTCCAGTGAACTGGTTTTGAAGGGGAATCAGAGTATCGTTTATAAAAAAATGCATGTTTTTGTTGACCGAATAAGTCACGTCAAATCTGAACCGCACCGCATTGCTGATACTTCCCTTTACCCCGCCGTATGCAATCAGGCTGTTGTTGGTGTTCTTCAGCCTCAGGCCGGTTCTGACAAACGGATTCTCCCGGGTCAGCTGCTGATAATTGCCGGCATTGAGCGTTCCCGACAAACCCAGGAAGGGAACCAGCACATTTTTGACAACCGTGATTTCAAGTCTTGCCGCCGGATAAAAATAGAATCGGGAAATGTCATCAATATCTGCAACTGCCTGGAAACCTAAAATGAACCTCCAGTCTTCACTGTTTTTGCTGATCCATGGATTGACCCTTACTATTGCATTGGAAACTGTATCGCCTTCGCCCCTGAGATGAAAATAATCAACACCAAGATCAATTCCGCCCTGCAGTTCACCGAAATATTTGTTCACTCCTGCTTCAGCTGCTGCGATTGCTTCATAATTGCTGTTTTCATCGAAGAAATAATCAAAACCGGCCTTTATGTCATAATTTAAAAATGAGGTTCCTGCATAAGAGGAAGCAATACCGGCATCAAAACCCAGTAACCATGTTTGCTGCCTAATACTGTCCTGCTTCATGTCAGGCAGAGGTTCCGTTGAAAACAGGGTCGTATTGTATCCGTAATAACGGAAGCTGTTGTGTTCAAGCAGAAGGTTGCCTGACAATACAGCTTTGCTGTAGGTCCTTCTGCCGTATAAATTGACTTTGTTCCTTGCATAGCCGGCTGGTACCCTGTCATTGTTGGGCAATCTGAGGTTGCTGTGGGATGATTTGTGATACAGGTATGCGCCCAGCGAACCGTTTCTCGAATGCAGGTTGCTGATGTTAAATTCAGCAAGGGGCGTAGTGTAGTTACCGAGGCCAAGCTTAATCCAGCTGTTGTATATCTTTGGAAGGGAGACAGCTACCATTCTGGCTGGATTAATCCGGTTCAGTTCAATGGACGAAGGAATACGTTGTGAAGAAATCCTATAGCTGAATTCCGGAGGGCTGGTAGTAATATCCTCTATTTCAGGAAGTATACTTATCTTATTGGCATCTGAAATGACAGGTTCATAGGGCCTGATCACATACACTTCCTTATCCAGTTCCTGAGCGCTCGCGGTACATAGCAAATCAGCCTGCATAAAACAAAATGTCAGCGCGAAAATGATTTGTAACCTGTCATGTGAATATCTGTTCATCCGGCTTGTGGTTTTATGATCTGCAATGATAGATTCCCGGTTCACGGGATCCGTAAAAAACCTGTACTTCATTCAATGTTCAATTCATTCAGTTCGATCTCCAGTTCCTGATCTTCCGCTGCAGGAGCCTTCGTGACGTTTTGCCTTTCCGTTAGTATCTGCTGCTTTTGTTTTGCCTCGTTGACTATACCGTCATCAGAATTGTCATAGTAGTCTATCAGGCTTTGAAGCGTTTGAATAGCCTGAAATACATCTCCCCTGTCAGCGAAAATGTCAGCCCAGAGCAAAAAGCTCTTTGCCATCCAGTATTGATGGGGAGTTGTCCTGTCTGCAAAATCCGATATTTCATTCTCAGCTTCATTGGTTTGGCCTCTCTGATAATAGATTTGCGCAACACGGTATTTTGATTCAGCGCCTTCGACACTGCTCACTTCATGCGCCAGTGACCTGAATTCTTCCAGTGCCAGCATTTGCCGGTCTCTGGCAAGCAGGGATTTTGCTTTCAGAAAGCGTGTTTCACGTTCCTGGTCAGGGGATACGGATTCTCCCAGAAGGATTTTATCTGCAAGATCAGGTACCCTTGTATAATCTTCCGTCAGGTAATAGCATCTCATCAGTCCGAACCGGGCTTCAAGCAGATGATCCCTGTTTTCAGCCACTGTTTCAAGTTTGCGGTAATAATCGGCGGCAGAAGCATAATCCTTTTGTCTGTATCTGATCCTTGAAGCCCCCAGCAGGGCCTGTTCAGTGAAACTGTTATGGGTCTGGTTTATGACATAGTTGAAATCCTGCAGCGCTTTGTCAAATTCGCTGGCCCTGTAATGGCAGTCACCTTTGTAGAAATGTGCGTTGATCAGGAACCTGCCGTCCGGATGATTCTTTATGTAACTTTCCAGGTTTTGTGACGCACGGGTATAATCACCCGACATATACAACCGTTCTGCAGCGGTAAAACTCAATGCGTCCTGCTCTGCCAGATCCTCCGAGGAAAGGATTCCCAGCTCACCGATATAGGAAAAATATTCATCTGATTTGTTCATATCGATGTACACATTCTTTAGTCCAAGTAATGCGTTTTCTGCTTCATCAGAGCCCGGATAATTTTCAACAACCTCCTTGTAAGAGCGGATAGATTCGTTTTCACGACCGGTATTGAAAAAGAGCAGGCCCAGATTCAGTAAGGATTTCTTTACATAACTGCTGGTTGGATAATTGTTTATGATCTCATTAAAAGTATTAATTGCGCGGTCGTTCTGGTTCAGCTTGACATAAGTGTCGGCCATCTGGAATAAAGCATCCGGCTTGTAGGATGAACCAGGATTCATTTTCAGCAACTGATCGAGCGTGGTCAGTTTTTCCGTGTTCCTTCCGGCAGCACCCAGTGCCAATGCCTTTTGATATATCGCATAATCGGTGCTTCCGGCTCCTTGTTTGCCTGCATTGTCGTAATAACTGACCGCATTTGCATAGTCTGTCTGTACATAATAACAATCCCCCAGACGGTTGTAAGCATCCGACAGGATCGTTCCGCGTTGATTCCCGGCCAGTCCTGTAAACTTGCTGAACCATACGCGGGCATCGCTGTATTGTCTGAGGTTGAAATAACAGTAAGCAAGACTGTAACAACCCAGGGAATACTCATCGTACTGTGTGGTTCCCGGCTGTGAAAGGAATGATCTGTACTGTTCAATCGCAGCCGTGTAATCCCCGAGTCTGTATAACGCTTCTCCTTTCCAGTAAAGACTCAGCGCATGCAATTCAGGTTCGAAAATGCCATAACGTATGGATTCGTCAAACATTTCTATGGCTTCATTCAGGTTCAGGTTGCTGAACAGTTCCAGTCCCCGGTAATAGGCTATTTTCTGATATGCCCTTTTCATTTCATTGTTCTTGTCCCTGATCTTGTCAAGCGAAGCCAGGGCGAGTCTGTAATTTTTTGCATTCAGATAAGCCGTGACCAGATAATTGTATGCTTCGTCACTCCGTTTTGCATTTGGATATTGTGTGATATAATCATTCAGCGCCTGGATGGCTTCATTAAAAGGTGAATAGTCAAGTTCATAAGTCAACAGAGCATAATTCAACAATGCATCCTCTTTAATGTCCTGGTCAAAGTCCATTTTTGAGGCTGAGGAAAAGGCCATACGCGCTTTGTTCTTTTCATTGAGCCTGATCTGGCAATCGGCCAGATGATACAGTGCATTCTGGCTCAGTATCGAACTGCTGCCCGAGATCTGGCTGAAAAGTTCTGCAGCTTTTTCAAAAGCGCCGGTCTTATAATAGGCATAGGCAAGCTCATATCTGTGTTCGCGACTGACGCTCCTGCTGGTTTCAACATACTGTTCGAGGTAAGGGATCGCTTCCTCATACAGACCGAGCTGCATGTAGGACGATCCTATGATGCCTGCCACCTCTGCCATCCGGGATTCCGCAGCATGACCAAGAAGTGAGGGTGCATATTCAACTACTTCATCATATTTTTCCTGTTTGAAGTAGATCTGGGTCACATAATAGGGTACAATCGGTCCGAAGTTTTCATCCTCCCTGAGCCGTAAAAATCCCTCCAGGGCAGTCTCATAATTGTTCTCCGTGTAATTGATGTGGGAATAATAGTACAATGCAGGGGCTGCGTATTTCGAGTTTCCATCCTTCACCTGACTGAACTGATAACGCGCCTGTTCATAATTCTCCCTGAGAAAATAACAGTAACCGCTCATGAAGTAGAATTCCGGACGCTCGACTTCAGTCAGTTTCCGCTCATCAACGAGTTCATAATACTGAAGGGCATTGTTGTAACTTCTGCGCTGGTAAAAGTAACCTGCCAGACTGAATGTAATGTGGTTCGAAAGGGGATTGTCCGTATTTTCATTGAGGAATTTCACTGCCCGGCTTTCCGCATCATTGTTCAGAAGCCTGATGGCACACATCGCCGCAAAGTACGAACTGTTGGAGAGCTGTTCAGAATTGCTGTTCGGATGCAATTCGGCATATCTGTCAAGAAACTGCTGAGCTGCACTGTATTTTCCATTGTTATAAAGTTCCAGACCTTTGCGGTAATCCTGATCATTGTCTGTGTGATAGGGCGATTCCTGTCCCCTGACCGCCCATGAGCAGAAGAGTGCTAAGCCAAGATAAACCGGAAGTTTCAGCCTCATATGTATTGTATTGTTCGCGTTGTTCGCGCAAAATTACGGATTAATAACGTAAGAACTGCACCGGTTATTCTGTATAAATTAACAGTATCATGTTAATTACCCTAAATATTTTTTACTTTTAACCCATAGTTTTAAGTACGTCTTTTATGGGGATCGTGCCGGCCGGACTGATCTGACGTAAATGTTGAATTTGATCTCATTAATAATTAAATCAAGACATGCCGGGAACAATCATCATTCGTTTTGAGAATGCCTATATTTATCAGGGCGACAATCTTGTTCTGTCAAATGTCAACTTTACCGTTTCAAAGGGTGAATTTGTCTACCTGATCGGCAGGGTTGGCAGCGGTAAGACCAGCCTGATCAAAACCATAAATGCAGAATTGCCCTTAAAGGCAGGTACAGGGACGGTATCCGGATATCAGCTTGAAAATCTGAAGCGAAACAAAATCCCTTTTCTGAGGCGAAAGCTGGGTATAGTATTTCAGGACTTTCAGCTGTTAACGGACCGGTCCGTTTACGATAACCTTTATTTTGTCATGCATTCCACCGGCTGGAAAGATAAGAATGAGACCGACAAGCGCATCAGAAGGGTTCTTGAAAAGGTAGAGATGGAAAACAAGGGTTACAAGATGCCGCACCAGCTTTCAGGAGGAGAACAGCAGCGCATTGTGATCGCCAGGGCTTTGCTGAATGAACCGGAAATCATACTGGCTGATGAACCGACCGGAAACCTTGATCCTGAAACCTCGGAGGGCATTGTGAAACTGCTCGGGGAAATATCTGAAAGTGGCCGCGCAGTCCTGATGGCCACCCACAATTACTCAATGCTGAAAAAATTTCCGGCACGGACACTAAAATGTGAAAACAGTCAGGTTTCCCAACTTGACACCAACACGGAAATTGATTTTACCATTCTGGAATAACATACTTCCTTTCTTAAACCTGCGGATCATTGATAAAGGTTTGCATGATATCAAGCCTTCACGGGCTTTATGACGACCGGGTCTACTGGAAAGAAGCCTGTTCTCTTAGAAATCACGGTTATGAGGTTATGCACGTGACCTTAGGAAATCAGGACCTGGATTTTATATCGGATGAAGGCATCCGGCTGATCCAGATCAGGAAAAAAAAATATTTCAAAAATCCTTATCTGGACATTCTGTTCCGCAGACTTGCTTGCAGACCTGATATATACAGAAAGATTCTTTCCGTATGCGAACAGTTAAAAGCTGATGTGTATCATTTTCACGATTTACAGATCAACAGGATAGGTGAACGGCTGAAGCATCTGGGGCACCATCCCAGGGTCATCTATGATGTGCACGAGGATTACTATGAGCTTGCGGTTTCGAACCATGAGCATGCGCTGACTGCAGGACTGGTTGCAGCCTATGCTTCCCGATACAGCCGGATGGAAAAATCCGTCAGCCGATCATATGATGCGGTAATCGCAGCGGTTCCCCATATCGCTGAGCAATTCAGAAGGACTCTGGCTCCTGAAAAGCTTCATGTACTATACAATTATACTACCATGCAGCCGGTCCGTTTTATACCCTATCATAATAAATCCTATGATGCGGTGTACAGCGGATTGATGAATAAAAACAGGGGAGGTCTGGAAATTATTAAGGCTGCGGCTCTGGTCCGGGAAACGATCCCTGACGTCAGAATCCTGATTGCGGGACCGGTCCCTGATGCAAAGTATCTGAAAAGCCTGAGGAAGCATATCAGAAAGCTCGGCCTTGAAAAAAATGTTGTGCTTAAAGAACCGGTGCCATACAGGGATATGGAGAAGCTGCTGATGCAATGCCGTATCGGACTGGCCATTTTCCTGCCGGTACCCGTATTTCATTTCGGTATTCAGGTGAAGACATTTGAGTATATGGCCTGTGGCCTGCCGGTTGTATGCAGCAACTTCGGGAACATCCGTGTTTTCATTTCGGAAAATGACGCCGGGATTCCGGTCGATCCGCTGGTACCCGTGGAGATTGCTGAAGCAGTGATCCGACTGCTGAATGACAGTGAACTTTATGACCGGTGCAGCAGGAATGGCATCCAGGCGGTACAGCAGAAATACAGCTGGAGATCGGAAGAGAAAAAACTGATCGGAATTTATCATGACTTTTTTAAGGATAACAACCGTTGAAATCTCATCCTGATTCATCCGGGCATGGTGTATTCAGCAAAAGATCTTCAAGGATATGACCAGGCTCCTGTCCAAAAAACTGACCACCGATTTTCTCTGGTACCTGGGGGGTGCAATCGTGCCCGCCCTGGTCGGTATTTTCAGACTGCCTGTCTTCACGCGTGTTTTCACGCCTGCTGAATACGGCTTTTACAGTCTGGTTACCATAACCTTCACCTATCTTTCCATCACCATGTACAGCTGGCTGTCTTCCTGCCTCTGGAGGTTCTACAATCCTTGCAGGGACAGTCGTCAGCTACCCCGTTTATACAGCAATCTCGGGTTTTTGTTCCTGTGCTCCTCATTTCTGATCATTTGTGTTGCCCTGGTGTGGATGGCATTGAACGTGAACCAGCTGATGATGAGACTTGTTTTGAGCACCATGGTTTTCATTGTGACAAATCAGCTAGCCGGATTGCTGCTGGTCGTGTACCGGATTCAGAAAAAGGCGTTCTTCTACAACCTGTTGTATTCATTACAGGCTTTGTGTTCATTCGGATTTGCATTGTTCCTGATCTTCGGCCGGAATTGCAGCATCGAATCGATACCTGCCGCACAGGCATTGATCGCATGTGTTCTCCTTATTTTCCTGATCGTGCTGAACAGATCCAAAATAAGAACGCTCACATTCAAATATTTATCCCGGCCCATGCTGAAGGAATTGTTGCGGTACGGACAGGTCGGTCTGGTCAGCAGCATGGGCATCATGGTGCTTGCTTCATCCGACCGGTATATCATTGCATTGTTCAGCAACATGGAATCCGTTGGAATTTACAACCAGGTGTACCAGCTCGGACAGGTCAGCATATATTTTCTGGTTACGGTCTTTTTCAATGCGGTAAATCCTTCACTGGCCAGGATCTTTTCCAGTCCGGACCGCAGGACCAGCAAGATCCTGACAGGGTACTTCAGTTTATTCCTTGTGCTATTGCTTCCGGTCACGGTGTATCTTTCATTGTTTGCAAGAGAACTGTCTATGATCATGCTTGGCCCTGAATTTCAGGAAGGATATACCATGATACCCTTTGTCATGGTCAGCGTTTTTTTATACGGACTCACGCTTTTCAGTGAAACCCGGCTGAAATTTATGAAATTGTACAGACCGGTGGTTGCGTCCATTATTACCGCATGCGCGGTCAATGCCGGGCTCAATTTCATTTTCATACCGGTATGGGGTTACAAGGCAGCCGCAATAACTACATTTGCTGCATATCTTTTGTTGTTTCTACTGATTTACCGGAGCGATCCGCTTCAGTACCTGAAAAGCCTTCCTGTCCGGGTAATTGTTTTCAAAGCCTCATCCATCCTTGGAGTGCAGGCTGCAGTCGATCAGATTATCAGAAGGATTCTGCATGTCGACCTGAATGTGGGATGGACCATTGCCGAAGGCGTGGTTTTTTCAATCCTTTATGTGATGTTGGTACTTCGTTACCGGAGTAAGCTGGAATATTTTGATTCCGGTCAGGGGGTAGAATGAAATCATACAGCGGTTTATTTCTTAAACATTCGCAGCACGAGCGGCAGTCTGTTGTACCTCGCAGCAAGGTATGAGTCCGGCGTTGCGCCGAAAGAAGCATTAAAATATGCCACACCGGGAATTACGGAACCTGTAAAATCAAGCATCAGACCGGAAGCTGCGTTTTTTTTAATCACATCATTCAGGAGCATATACATCGCCTGGTGCTCCTTACCTTCAGGTGTGGAAGCACATACCTGGAAAAACAGCCTCTGCGGTCCTTTAAGAAACCAGGCGGCCGCAACCTTTCTGCCATCTTTCGTGAAAACGCTCACAATGTTTCCTGAACCCTGATCCATTGAGGCTTTCACGACAGGGTGCAACAAATTATGAATTTTCGTGCCGTCATTTTTCAGTTGTTCTGAACCGTGGGACCGGACAAACCGGGCAAACAAACCAGCATCCGAATCTGTTCCTACAGTCAGTCCCGCACCTTCAGCCTTTGCAATGTTTCTGCGGCAATTGCGGCTGAAATTCCGGTACAGGGAATTATAACCTGCTGACAAATCCAATGTATGGTTCTTTTTTACAATGAAGCCGAAACCTTTGTGTTCAGGATGGTTCAATTGATTGAGCTGGATTTCGGCAAGCCTGAAACGGCCCGGTATCGCATCCAGAAATGAGTCCACGAGTTCCGTTGAATAACCTGATGTTGAGAAAACACCGAGCTGCTGGGCGAAAAAGGGCTGAAACAGGTAACAGAACCCATATTTCCGTTTCCCGGTAAGCGGCATCACAGCCTCGTAATCGTTCATCACGAGAGCCTCCCAGCCGGGACTGACCACGTCGAGGTACCAGGTATGGGAGTACAACAAATCAAGACCCGACCGGCTGATGCAGTTGTCCCAACGCTCCCGGTCAATATCGGAATGTCGGATGGTCCGGATCATAAAACAAGATAATCATGTTCATAAATCTATGAAAACATAGTGACGGTCCTGTCACTTTTCCTTTCGATCTCATCCCGGGTCACTGGTTCAGTTGAATTTCAGCTTGACTGCAGCAAAGATGCTCATCCTCAGCAAAAGCAAACCGTGTCTGAAACGGCTGATCTGGGTAGATCCGTATTTGCGCTCTTTGTAACGGACGAGGACTTCGGTAATTTTAAGGTTTAATTTGGCAGCGCCAAACAAAAGATCGAAATCTCCAAAAGGATCGAATTCCCCGAAGTAAGTCCGGTTAGCCTTTATTTTTTCGTAATCCTGCTTAAAAAGCATCTTGGTGCCGCATAATGTGTCTTTTAGCCGCTGTCCAAGCAGGAATGTAAAAAAAATGCTGAAATATCTGTTTGCCATAAGGTTCAGGAACCGCATGGCCTGTTTTTCCATAGGATAGACCAGCCGGCATCCGTTGATGAACTCGCCTCTTCCTTCAGACAGCGCACTGTAAAATTTCATCAGATCTTCGGGTGGTGTTGTCAGATCAGCATCCAGAATGACCATTGCTTCACCGCTTGCAGCTTCAAAACCCTCACGGACAGCATTTCCCTTACCTTTGCCGGTTTGTCTGACCACTGTGATTTTTTCCCGGGGGTACAGGTTTTTTACCCGCAGTATTTCTTCATAGGTATTGTCTTCAGATTGTCCTTCCACAAACACAAATTCCCGCGATAATCCAAAAACCGGAATCCGGTTCATGAGTTGTTCGATGTTGCCTTTTTCATTTTTTGCCGGGATGATGATCGAAACCTTATAATCCTTCCTTTCATTTTGAATCGGCCTGGCAACGAAAAAATTCACCAGACCGAGGTAATTTAACAAAGGCAGATTAACAAGCACCCTGTTAAAGATGAAATTCATGAAGGGTATGTATTTCGGCAGTAAAATCTTGCGTGTGTTGGTGATCACCTGGAATCCCTCAATTTCAAGCAGGTTTCGTATGTCGTTCGGGGTAAGCCAGTTTGAATTGGGAGATTTCTGCTTGAGGCCGATCAGTTCGCCAAACCTGAGCAAAGGTTCCCACATGTAATTGTAATTCGATATGATGATCCGGGTGTACGTTCCGCAATATCTTTTCAGCTGCTGAAGCGACTTTTGAACATCCCAGAGAATGTGAAGCAAATCCGACAGTATGACATAATCAAAGGGACGGGTTTCATTTTCACTGACCACCAGGTGTTCAGATTCCTCAATGTCAGCTTGAATGAAATTGAGTTCCGGGTAACGCGACCGGGCAATTTCAATCATGTTTTCCGAAAAATCAATCCCCAGTCCGTATGAAGGTCTGACAGCCGCAAGCAGATCACCTGTGCCACAGCCGATTTCCATTACGCGGCTGCTCACAGGGATCAGCCAGGTAAAATAATTTTCAAGACTGCGGTGATAGAAGCGGTTTCTTTTTTTCCAGACCAGCCTGGTGGCTGCAATGCTTTCAAAATAATGTTGGACTTCTGCCTTGGAACTCATTGATGCTCAGATGGTCATTTTGATAATTATAAAACCGGTTTCCTTATTTGTACAAATTTTAGTTAATTTGCACTGGTTGGCTCAAAATGCAGAACCTGTTAAGATCCTGCACAAACATACAAACTTTTGGCTTACTTAAATACCGAATTTTAGAATATGGCATCATCTTCCAGACGCGGCAGCCACAAAAACAAGCATATTCCGGACAGTTCAAAACAGGGCAAGGCAGCATCCCGGCAGGGAAGGAAACAGAATCAACCCTTACATGGCCGCTCTTTCATTGAACAGATTGACAGGTTTGTTGAACCCCGGCTGTCCATTGTATTGATCGCATCATTGTTCTTTACTTTGTTTTTCGGCGCTTTTCTGTTTGATGTGAAAATCAGTACCGGTGGCGATGATTCGTCCTATATAGAAATGGCAAATAATTTTCTGAAGGGTGTTTCTTTCCCTTCATGGCACGGTCCGTTTTATTCTGTATTCCTGAGTCTTCCGATACTGATTTTTGGTGTGCATGTGGTCATGCTGAAGCTTCTGTCTTTTGTTTTCGTGACCGGACACCTGGTATTTTTCTTTTATGCCTTCAGAAAACACTTTTCTCCGGGAATTTTTGCCATGGTCATGCTGATCGTTTCGGTAAATTCCTCCATATTGTATTTTGCCAGCCAGACATATAGTGAGGCGATGTACATGTTTTTACAATCCCTGATCATTTTGTTGTTCATCAGGTTTTTCCTGCTATTGACAGGGGAAGAATCAATTTCCTTTACCGGGCACATAAAATATTGCCTGGTGATTGGCTTTCTGGCTTTTATCATATGCCTCACCCGTGATATTGGGATTATCATGCTGATTTCCATAGTATTATTTCTTTTCATTCAAAGGAAATATGCATCCGGCATCTATATGATCCTGTCCTTCTTTGTTTTTCTGATCCCTTATGAGATATATAAAACTTTGGTTTGGGGCGCTGTCCGGGACAACCGGACAGGCAACCTGTCGGAAATCATACTGAAAAACCACTATAATCCTGCTGAAGGAGTCGAGGATTTTTCAGGCATGATCGTAAGGTTTTTCGAAAATGCCAGGTTGTATCTGTCCAAGCACTTTATGATCGGTATTGGCATGCATGATCCCGCATCCACCGATAAAAGCTGGTTTGTGACCTTTCTGGTCACGGGACTGCTGCTGCTTGCCCTGTTCTATGCTGCCCGGCGCAGCAGGATCATGCTTTTCGTTGCAATTTATGTAGGTGGTGCTCTTGCTGCAACCTTTATTGCACTCCAGACTTCATGGGACCAGATGAGGATGGTGGTCATTTACATTCCCATGATGCTGATACTCATTTCGTATGGTATCCTGCAGCTGTCAGGGCAAAAGGGTTACGGCATACTTCAGCTGATACTGGCGGGATTGCTGCTTTTTGTGTTTTTCAGGACAATCGGACAAACCATCGATAAGATGAAGGACAACCGTCCGATACTGGCAGAAAATATCAGGGGTGACCGGTATTATGGCTTTACACCCGACTGGCAGCATTTTCTCATGATGAGCGAATGGGCAGGTGAAAACCTGCCGGACAGCATCGGGGTGGCATCACGCAAACCCTCCATGTCATTCATATACAGTAAGGGCCGTGATTTTTTTGGCATTTACAGGTTGCCCGTCACAGTTCCCGGAGAACTGATCGATGCCTTGAAGAACAAATTTCCGGCCGGTATTTTTACCGTTCCGAATACTGATCTGGAACAAATACCCCGGGAATTCCTGGCATTTTTCAGGTCAAATGCACTTGCATTTGTCGCTGAAGGGGATGATCTGCATGGCATCTATCCTGAGAGTGAACCGCTCAGGGACTTTATAAACCTGTATACCGGAGGGCACAGGATCAGTAAGATTGATGCTGATTCATTGGTGCAGCGGCTGATGGTTACGGGAGCGCCGACCTATGCGGTTTCACCCGATTCGTTGCTGCAGGAGCTGAAGGACAACAGGGTTGAATATGTGATCATGGCCAGTCTTCGGGCTGATCCCAGAGCCAATACGGGAAGGACGATCAATACGGTGCAACGTTATTTATACTTCATTGAGCAGAAATTCCCGGGAATTTTCAGTCTTGTTCACCAGATCGGGACCGACCATGAAGAGCCGGCGTGGTTGTACAAAATAAATTACGATCTCTACAATATATAACTATTGCGTGCCGGGACCGGCATATTTCAGTCCGGCATTCAAAACAACAAGGATATGTCCCATGAAATACAGTCAGTGGTCCTGATCGGTGCAGGCAATGTGGCCTGGCATCTGGGCCGGAAACTTTCGGGAGCCGGAATCCGGATCCTGCAGGTCGCAGGACGCAGCATCAGATCAGCCAAATTTCTTGCTGATGAACTCCATACAGGGTATGCCGGTGAACTTCAGGCGATTCGTCCTGATGCTGATGCGTATGTCATATCGGTATCCGATGATTCAATCTCCGAAGTGATCCAACAGACAGACTTTGGCGACCATATCGCAATGCATACGGCAGGAAGTGTACCTGCCGATGTCTTTAAGGACAGGGTAAAGCATTATGGTGTCCTGTACCCTTTGCAGACCTTCACAAAGGGAAGGGATGTCAGGTTCAATGAAATACCTTTGCTGATTGAAGCCTCTGATCCTGCCACACTGAAAAGGATCTCCGGACTTGCCGGATTGCTGTCGGATCATGTTATCATAACCGATTCCCTGAGAAGGCGGCAGATACATCTTGCCGCGGTATTTGCATGCAATTTCACCAACCGGATGTATGCATTGGCAGAAAAGATATTGCGGCGTGAAGGGCTGGACTTTGATTTACTTAAACCGCTGATTCGGGAAACACTGAATAAGGCCGTGGAGTTATCTCCTTTGAAGGCACAAACCGGTCCCGCTGTCCGTGGCAACACCGAAATTATTGAACTCCATTTGTCCATGCTCGGTCATGATCCGGAGCTGAGGAAGTTGTACAAAATGATCAGCAAAAACATTGCGGATGCCGGACAATAAACAGACCGGCAATACCACATTCCATATGTCCGCATCCCGGCATCAATCCGGGAGCAGAAATCATAAACAGTAAGCATCCTGAAATCTGAAAATAATTGATATATTTAAAATCTGGTACAGGACATCTTTCAATCGTTTTCCTTATTTTAAACAAAAACAGATAGGATATGAGAAGAACAGCTCTGATATTTTGTATTGTGATGCTTGAGTTTGCATATTGCGTCGGACAGCAGCGTCCTGTTGCTGAAGCAAAGCAGGATCCCGGCAGGATGACGCCCGGCATGACGGAAATCTGGGATCCTGAAGTGAAGGTCATACAACCGGCGAATGTGCCTGGTCAGCCCCCTTCCGATGCGATCATCCTGTTTGACGGATCCGGCATCAGCAAAGAATGGGAAGATGTGAGGGGAGATCCTTCAAAATGGATCGTGGAGGATGGTGCATTGATTTCCGTCAGGGGAGCGGGAAGGATACAGACAAAAAAGGTTTTTAATGATTTTCAGTTGCACGTGGAATGGAAAACTCCCGCTGAGGTTACCGGCGAAAGCCAGGGCAGGGGGAACAGCGGGATATTTCTGCAGGGGCTGTATGAATTGCAGGTACTCGACAGTTACAACAACCGCACATACAGAAACGGTCAGGCAGGTAGCGTCTACAAGCAACACGCTCCGCTTGTCAATGCAAGCCGGGGGCCCGGTAAATGGCAGAGGTATGATATCATTTATACGGCACCCCGTTTTGGAGAGGACAGTACCTCATACTTCACTCCCCCGCGGGTAACGGTTCTTCATAACGGGGTCCTGATTCAGAATAATGTAAGTATACGGGGCCCCACATTGTATATTGGGATCCCGGAATATTCCATTGAGAAGCACGGGGCTGGTCCGGTTCAACTGCAGGACCACGGCAATCCGGTCGCATTCAGGAACATTTGGATACGGGAATTGTAAACCATTTGTGCATTGCGCAATGCAGGAAATTAAGAAACAGTTGCATTCGGTCAGGGCTTTTGTCTTTGATGTGGACGGTGTTTTCACCGACAGCACGGTCATGCTTCATCCTGGCGGAAACTTCATACGCATGATGAACATCAAGGACGGATTTGCCGTACATCATGCCGTCAGGATGGGGTATCATGTTGCCATCATTACCGGAGGCAGGTCGGCCATGGTCAGGAGGAGATTTGCATACCTTGGTGTAAAGGATATTTATATGAAGAGTGCCTCAAAAAAGGTTGACCTTGAGAGATTCTGCACAAAACGCAAGCTTGCCAGGGAACATATTCTTTATATGGGTGATGACCTGCCGGATTATGAGGTAATGAAACTGGTCGGCTTCCCCTGTTGTCCCTCCGATGCTGCAGAGGAGATCAAACAGATTTCCTGTTATATATCAGATCGGAAAGGAGGGGAAGGATGTGTTCGGGATGCAATCGAACAGGTGATGCGCGTGCAGGGCAAATGGATGAATGACTGGACTTTTACATGGTAAGCATCAGGTCCCATATCGGCGGTCTGTTCAGACTGATCCGGTGGCAGAATCTTTTGATCATTGCTGCCGTCCAGGTGCTGCTGCACCGGTGTATTTTCGTTCCCCTGATCACTGCCAGCGGTATGGCAGCACAACTTTCAGCCGGATCCATGATCCTGCTGGTT
Organism: Bacteroidales bacterium; assembly: GCA_016926205.1. Taxonomy (GTDB): domain Bacteria; phylum Bacteroidota; class Bacteroidia; order Bacteroidales; family UBA10428; genus UBA5072. The sequence continues at coordinate 4,287 of JAFGPB010000113.1, read as the reverse complement.
CTGGCCACGGTCTGCATCGCTGCCGGCGGCTATGCCATCAATGATTATTTTGACCGGAAGATCGACATGATCAACAAACCTGAAAAGATCATCATCGGGAAGCTGATTCATACAAGACATGTTATGGCCTGGCATCTTGTATTCACCATTGCCGGTATCCTGCTGGGAACCTGGGTTTCACTCAGGAGCGGACTGCTGTTCCTGAGCCTTGTGTTCATCATGGTAAGCGGATTGCTGTGGTTTTATTCAACGGCGTATAAAAAACAGCTTTTACTGGGCACCTTTATTGTGGCCCTCCTGACAGCCCTGGTACCCTTCATGGTGTGGCTGTTTGAAATGCCCCTGCTGGTCGGGGAATACGGATCGGGAGCTGCTGTGGTGAGCCGGCCCCTGCTGATCTGGGTCCTCGGTTTCTCGGTCTTCGCATTCCTGCTCAATGTGGCACGGGAAATCGTGAAAGATGCCGAAGATTTTGAAGGTGACCGTGCTTTCGGCAAACAAACGCTTCCGGTAGCAACAGGAATAAAGTGCACAAAAGTTGTCATAACCGGCATTTTGCTTCTTGTGGTTTCACTGCTGTTGCTGGCATATTTGTTTTTCATCCCGGACACATGGACAATTGTATATTTCATGCTGTTTCTCATCCTTCCCCTGCTGCTCACCGGGGGAATCGTACTGAGAGGCAACACGCAGAAGTTGTTCCATACGGCAAGCATAATGCTCAAATTTATTATGCTGTCAGGGATACTCTATATGGTGCTGGCAAATTATATCATAAACCGGCTTTTATGAATTTGTTACAGGTGCTTGAAAAGATCAATTCGCATGACATTATACTGGCGTCGAAATCACCACGCCGGCAGCACCTGCTCGCTGAACTCGGAGTGAAATTCAGGATTGCCGCGGATGTCGAGATTGACGAAACCTGTCCTGCCGGAATGGATCCTTCTGAGATAACCTTATTTCTTGCACGGAAGAAGGCTGCACAATTCCGGGAACGGCTGCACAAAAAATCAGTCTTAATCACTGCCGATACGATTGTCTGGTTTCAACAGGAAGTCATGCCCAAGCCATCGGGTCGCGATGAGGCAAAACATATGCTGAGAAGACTGTCAGGACACATTCATGAGGTGTATACCGGTGTGAATGTCAAATCTTTCACGAAAGAGGCCGCTTTCTTTTCCCGCACTGCAGTTCATTTTAAGGAACTTATGGAAAGCGAAATCAGTTATTATGTCGATGTTTTCAGTCCGCTGGATAAAGCCGGTGCATATGGCATTCAGGAATGGATCGGTTATGTGGGCGTCGAAAGGATTGAAGGTTCATTCTATAATGTAATGGGGCTCCCCGTTCAGCAATTGTTTCAGAAGCTTGTTGAATTTGTGTCGGAAGCCCCGCAGGAAGATAAGTCTGACCCCTAGATAATATTCATTTATGAGAGAAAGATCGATCGTTTTAAAAAAGCTTTTGTTGTTGGCGCTGATTATCATCCGGACCCACACGGTTGCCTACCCGGTAGAGGGAATGTGGTTGCCCGTCTGGCTGGACAGTCTGAATATTAAAGACATGCAGGAAATGGGACTCCGGCTTTCTGCAGGGGACATATACAACATGAACGGGTCCGGTTTAAAGGACGCAGTTGTGATATTCGGAGGCGGTTGTACAGGTGCCGTAATTTCACCGGAGGGTCTTCTCATCACCAATCATCATTGCAGTGATGACAGGATCCAGGCACACAGCACAATCGGGAATAATCTGCTTGAGAACGGATTCTGGGCATTGAACCGGGAGGATGAACTTCCCAATCCCGGACTCGAAGTGACATTTCTGGTAACTATCAGGGATGTGACGGACACGGTACTGGCAAATGTGAACGAATCCATGAATGAAACGGAAAGGAACATGATGATCTCGCACAATATCCAGGGAATCATTGACGGCATGACCATAGATTCATATCATCATGCCGAGATCATGCCGTTTTTTTTCGGCGACCAGTACCTGCTGTTCCTGTACAAGACCTTCAAAGACGTAAGGCTGGTAGGGGCTCCGCCGGCAAGCATAGGAAATTTCGGAGGCAATACTGACAACTGGGTATGGCCCAGACATTCCGGTGATTTTTCCCTGTTCAGGATATATGCAGACCGGTACAACAGTCCTGCAGAGTATTCTCCGGATAATATTCCGTACAAACCTCCGGCACATCTTCCGTTATCTCTAAGGGGTGTGAGGGAAGGAGATTTCACCATGGTGATTGGCTATCCGGGCAATACTGATGAATACATCCTGTCTGAGGAACTCCGGATCATCGTGGAGCAATGCCTGCCTGCAAAAATACAGATCAGGGATCTGAAGCTGGAATTGCTGGAAGATGAAATGGAGATAAGTCCGGAAGCCAGACTCAGATATTCAGTGCCATATTACAGTCTGGCCAACGCATGGAAAAAATGGACCGGGGTGATCAGGGGAATTCAGAATCACCGGGCAATTGATGAAAAAATCATGATAGAGAAGGATTTTTTCCTGTATGCCCGGCAATTGGCGGGTGAAAAATTTCAGTACAAAGGACTGAAGGAACGTTTCAGTGAATTCTATAAGATGTATGGACCGCTGTATGCGGCTTATGACATTGGAACGGAAGTACTGAACGGACTGGAGACATTTGATCTCGTGAACCTCATCCTGAAAGGAATCTATCAGATGCCGGAGACAGCCGGAGCTTCAGGGAACGAAATTCCACAGCAGCTGATCAGGTCAATCCGAAATTTCTGTAAATCAAATCCTGTACAGTTCGACCGGGAAACACTGCCGTTCTATCTCCGGATCTATTTTGAAAATACCGCAGATGATTTTCACCCTGAATTTTACAGTCAGATCAGCAACCGCAACCGGGGTGATTACCATGCATTTGTCAAAGATGTTTACAACGGGAGTATTTTTTCCGATACGGTCAGGTTGTTCAGATTACTGCAACGGTCTCCCCGGAAACTCATCAGACGGATTCATGATGATCCCCTTTATCAGGTGTTTTATCAGTTCAGCATAAAGTTAACGGAAAGCGTTTATGCGCAGCTAGACAGCCTGTCTCATGAAAGAAACCGGTTATACAGAATATTTGTAAAGGGATTGATTGAAATGGACGGAGGCAAACATTACTATCCCGATGCCAATTTAACCATGCGGGTCGCATATGGACAGATTGAGGGTTATTCACCGGCCGATGCCATCCACTACAGATATTACACGACAATTGAAGGTGTATTTGAAAAGGAAGATCCGCAAATGCAGGAATATGCCGTTCCCCGGGCGCTGAAAGATGCATATGCATCGGGGAATAATGACAGATATACCGCCGATACGTCTGTTCCTGTATGTTTTATCGCTTCGAACCATACCTCGGGGGGCAATTCCGGAAGTCCGGTCCTGAATGCAGAAGGTCACCTGATCGGCATAAATTTTGACCGGAACTGGGAAGGAACCATGAGCGATTATGCATACGATCCTGAGATATGCCGCAACATTTCCCTTGATGTACGTTATGTTCTATTTATACTGGATAAGCTGGCCAATGCAAAGAATATCCTAAACGAACTGACCATAATAGAATAAATGTCTGAAGATCAGTTGTTTTTTACAAAATAAGCGACTTTCTCAAGTGAAGTGATCATGTCGTATTCTTCCAGGTACACAATTTCCGGAACATTCAGGTTTACGGTTGTGAAATTCAGGATTCCTTTTATACCTGATGCGATCAATGCCCTGGCCATTTGCTGGGCGGCTTCGGCAGGTACTGTGAGGAGTGCAACGGAGATGTCATATGCGTGAATGATCTCCCGCAATCTATCTATGGAAAAACAGGGTATGACAGAACTGGAGGCATCGATCTTTTTCGGATCAATATCAAAAGCAGCAATAAGGTTTAACAATGGTCTTTTGTGAAGCAGATAAGATGTAATTGCCCTGCCGAGATTTCCGTATCCGACAACGGCCACGTTCAGCGTCTCTTTCGGGTCGATGATTTCCGAGATTACCGAGATCAGCTCAGAGATTTTATAACCCTTTCTACCCTGACTGGTATATCCGATGAACATAATGTCGCGCCTGACCTGAACGGCAGTGATGTTATGCAGTTCTGCCAGTTCATGCGAGAATATATGGGTTTTACCTTCATCGAGGCACCTGTACAGCGTACGACGGTATTCACTGAGTCGTTCTATTGTTTTCTCAGGCAGGTATTTCATTGGGAGTAAGTGTTGATTAAGCTAAAATACGAAAAAATGACAATTT
>JAFGPB010000112.1 GCA_016926205.1 Bacteroidales bacterium | reverse complement strand
ATCTGCTGGTCGCCATGGTCGGGGTCGTTAACGTAATTGTCGAGGATGATGGTTGCGAAGGTTTCTCCTTCGTTGATGGTCTGGTCAAGGATGCCTTCGACAACAGGTGGTTCATTTATATGATTCAGAGTAAAAAGTACAGCATCACCTGAATCATCCCCGAATCTGTCGGTAGCAGTAAAAGTAATGGATTCTGATCCGGTCCATTCAGGATTTATGGGTGTAATTGTGGCAATCCTGGAACTGTTAATGGCGACAGTAAAATTAACAGGGTTCGAATGGGTCCAGACGATGTCTTCATCAGGTTCCTGGGGATCGAAAACATAATTATCCAGACTGATTGTGAAGGATTCCCCTTCGTTTTTGGTTGAATCGGGAATATCTGTAACTATCGGGGAAGCAAGATTGTAAGATTCAAGAGCTGTGAACCATAGTTGTCCCATTTTATTATAACCCGGAACATCCGGATGCCAGGTATCGGCCATATCTCCTCCGTCAGCAACCAAAGGATAATTGATCCCCGCGCCGGTTTCCATATTAACGAGCACGATGGAGTCTCCTGTTCTTGCAGCCACAAGATCAGCAAGAAGTCCGTTATAATAAGTAGTTTGAGGATGTGATCCGTTCGGTGCACGATTGATGATCTGTGCCAGAAATACCGGTACGGTTTTGCCGGTATTGTCTTCATAATTATCTATTAAGTCCAGAATATCAATAAGATCATCACGGAATCCATCTGCAACTTCGTTGCTAATTAAATAGTTTGTGCCAATGTGCAGCAAAACGACGTCAGGGTTATAGGTTTCAAGATAATCACCTTGCAGGAGGGTCAGAAGTGCTGTTACAGTATACCCGGGGAAACCTGCATTGTCTGTATATCCTTCCGGAAGATAATCACCTCCGCTCTGCTCACTGCCAACATAATCAAAAGTATATCCTGCAGCGATGAGCAATTCGTAAAGTGTGTACCTGTAAGAAATTCTGATACCGTTATCACGAGGTGTGAGGTCGTCAGCAACATTATGGTCGTAGGTTATTGAATTCCCCAGGGGCATGATGTTTACCGGATTTTGCCCTTTGAGGAAGGGTCCGCTCATAAAAAAAATATAAACCAGAATAAGTATGAAAAGAGGAAACCGGTGGCTGCCAAGTTGCGTGTTCATAGGGATTGGTTTTGCTTTGAAATAACCTGAACAGTACCCTGAAAGAATCTAAAATGATTATGGTTCATCAAAGATACTAAAATTGTGCACTGTATATCACTATTGGCAGCAAAAAGATTTTATTAAAATATGGTTGATCTTTCATCCGGAATATCTCGAAAGATCAGATGTCCGGGATGCATTATTAACTTATGGCTTCGAAATTGTGAGCTTTTCAATACCCAGCAAACGGTTTTCAGAAATGACCCGTATCAGATATAATCCGTCAGGATATTCTTCAACCGGGACTGCAATATGAACTTCACCGGATTTTAACTCTTCTGAACGGATCAGTGTTCCCTGGCTGTTAATTATTTCAAAATGAGAATTTTTTTTCAAAGGTTCACGCAACCTGATCTGAACCTGAGTTGAAGCCGGATCAGGAAACACAACAAAACCATCGTGATCAGAGGCTAAGGACGGTTGATCTTCAAGACCTGTTTGAACATGTACCGTATCAATAGAAGCCTGGTATACTTCTTTTGTAAGTTCGTTCTGAATGAATGTAACAACCCTTAATTCTTCAAGCTTATATACATTTTGTATATCCCATGAGTGTGTCACATATTGATATTCCCCTTTAATCCAGGGTTTATAAAAATATGTACCTCCTGCATTTGGAAGCAGCGTTTTAACCACACTGTAAAATTCAGTTTCCCCGTTGATCCCGGTTTCTTCGGAAATCAACCGCTCCACTATTGCAAGATGAACGGTGATCTGGCTTGCTGGTATATCATCGCGGGCTGATATTTCCGCATTGACGTTGAGTGTATTACCGACAACTGTAGAAACAGTGTTGATCCAGAATTTGCTTTCAATCAATGACTGGATCAGAACTGTCTTTTCATCTAAATCACTTAAAACATAATCAAACCTGTGCTGTCCCGTAGAACCCCCGTCAAGAATGGAATACGGTACGGTCGACAAACCGTAGTAAAACAAACGGGCACTCGGAATATTAGGATTATCTTCATTGAACGGATCCGATCCCGGGAATGAAGTATGATATTGCAGATCAACAACATTTAAACTGTTGCCGGCTACTATGCCGTTAAGGATCTGGTTGGCATCCTTGGATTCCTGATCAGAGGAATTGGTGAAGTGTTCGATCAAAGCCCTTTTATTCCGCTCTCCGATCCAGAAATTGTCCAGCGCAATGCCATCCGTATTTCTAGCAGAACCGTCCGATCCGTAAGCAATTCTGAACTGAACCTTTGTCTTGTTCTTTAAGTCATCAAGATCGTGTCTCGCCACCATCCAGTATGCATCACGAATGTTTGACCAGCCTATGGTTTGACCCCCGGGTAAGCCGTCGATGTTATATACATTGAACCAGTTGATCCCATCCTGCAATTCCCCGATATTCTGCCATGTTTTTCCGCTGTCCGCTGATGCCTGCAAGGTTGCACCGTCCCTTATCCCGTTAAAGAGCCTCCAGATGTCAAGCTTGACCATGGGTCTTTCAGTATCAGTGAAGTCAAAGCATGGACTTGTCAGCCAGGATTGTTCACGCGGTGCATTGGTCATAGGAATATAGGTATACCAGCATTTGTCACCTGATGATGCACCGCTGAATCCTTTGAAAGGAGATCCCAGCGTCCAGCTGTTCACAGTAATCTGCTGGGATGTTCCGCTTCGCCAGGATACCGGACTGTCCTCAAAATTCTCAAAATAGGTTTGTCCGGCCAGCTGAATGGTTGGTCTGAGACCAAAGACTCTTTCCACGGTATCTGTACAACCGTTTGAAGTTTTAATCTGCAACTCAATGAGATAATTGCCCGGCTGGGCGAATGTATATGAAACATCCTTTGTCAACAGGCTGTCATAACCGCTACCTTGATAAAACAACCATTTATAGGAAGAGATCACCCCTTCATTTGCAACGGATTTGTCTTTCAGATTAATGGCCTGGCCCGACTGAAAGCATTCGGTCTCCCACGCGAAGCTGGCTTCCGGTTTGGTTCCGATGGTCAGATTTTCGGTCTCCTGCAGGTAAGTTCCATCGAAATATGTATAGGTTATGGTATAGGTATCAACGTTCAGTAAAGAGGGATCAATTGTTGCAGTATTGTCCTGGTTGTCTGTCAGTCCGACACCTCCTTCGATGGAAAAGGTTCCGATATCATTAACGGTATTGACTCCGGTAATAATAAACGGATGATCATTGCTACAGTAAAATTGCCGGTTATCTGGAAAAACAATATCGGCATTGGCAACCAATACCCTGACAACCGCCGTGTCATAACCGTAACAGGATGTTGGCGAAGTGCGATAGCGGTAGATGATGCTATGAGTTCCTATACCGGCAATTATGGGATAGAAATACATTGTGTCGTTTGATTCAATCAACCAGGATTGTGGATTGTATGTGCCCCCTTCAGGCTCTGCAATTACCGGGACCTTGATCGTATTCAGATTATATGCCGGAGCAAGTCCGGTTATGGTTACCTCGGGAGCAGAAATCACAGTGATGTTGGCAGTTCCTGATACTGTGCCCGTGCAGTTGTTCACATCAGTAACTTCGACCAGTTCATAATTGCCTGCATCCTTTAATGTGAGAAGTCTGGGACTCGATTCCACATTAGGTACTTCAATGGTTTCACCTCCGACCCTGCGATAACTGAATTTCCAGGGTGAATTGCCGGTCAGTGTCACAGGAATGCTTGCAGTCGTATGTTCGCAAATTGATGCAGTTCCTGATATGGTTGCTGTCGGAACGGTAACATTCAGACTTCTGGTGAGGGTATTGCTGGTAATTCCTCCATCAGTTACGGTAAAGGAGATCATCCGGATGGCGGGATTGGGACTGACTGTTTGTGTGTTTTCATACCTTATGCTTCTCAAAGCAAGCTGATAATTTTCTATGGTTGACACACCTGTCATGGTGAAAATACCTGTTGTGCTGTTGAATGACCCACCAATTCCACTGCCTGGCGGAGATGTGAATGACAGCACGTCCTGACTGCTGATAAAACCACTCGAAATTCTGACGGTCGCACCGTTGAGGTCCAGATCATCCGCATCGCTGACGATTATTGTATTTGTAACCTGCACTTTGCCGGAATTCCTGCAATAGATAATTGTACCCGGTTCCATGTTTCCAAGAACAGGTGCTGCCGTTACTGTAAATACAGCCGGATCACTGTCGAATGCTTCATTCGGGTCTGTTGCAGTAAATGTTATGGTTTCGCTGCCGGTCCAGTCACCAGAAGGTTTGGTGATCGTGGCAACACGGGTAGCGCTGATGCTTACACTCAGTTCAATGTTTCCGGCATATGTCCATTCGATTTGTGCATCCGTATGATCCGGATCGGTAACGTAGTTATCCAGGTTTATAGTAGCAAATGTCTGTCCCTCTGCAACTGACTGGCCAGGAATATCAGACACAACGGGAGGATCATTGACTTCTGTAACAGCTATAGTTCTGGTAACCGTATTGCTTGTATTGGGTCCGTCACTGACCGTGAATGTAACCGTACGGTTTACCGTGGAAGGATTGTCACTGGTATTGTGGTATCTGACATTTCTTAACGCTGCCTGATAATTTTCGACTGATGATGTGCCTGTAAGGTTCATTGTTCCTGATCCGGGAACCCAGTTGCCAAGTATACCATTGGCGTTTGTAAAAGATAACACATCCTGACCATTCTGGTAATTGCCTGAGATTACAATTGTGGCAGAAGACAAATTGACATTGTCGGCATCTGACACGGTAATGGAATTTGTAATCTGTACCGGATCAGCATTTTCGGTGTAGCTGACAGTTGCAGATACAGGTTCAGAAAGAACCGGAGGATTGTTTACCGCATTTATTGAGATGGCTCTCTGCTGCGGATTGCTGTTCGTATTGCCGTCATTCACACGGAATGTGATCATGCGGCTGGATGTATTGGGTGTGTCACTTGTATTTTCATATTTAACATTTCGCAGTGCTTTTTCGTAGTTGGCTTTCGAAGAAGATCCCGTAAGGGTAAGCACGCCACCAGCGTAGCTCTGTTGTGTAATACCATCGGCCGCTGAAAATGATAAAACATCTTCTTCACTCTGGTAATTGGCAGAAATGGTAATGGTGGCCGATTCAAGGTTCACATCATCAGGATCTGAAACGGTAATGGTCCCTGTAACAGATACCGGTCCGGATCCTTCGGTATAAGTAAGTGTTGTTGATTCAATATCTGCAAGCTCAGGTGGGTCATTCTGTGGGGTTATGGTAATGGTTACGGTAGCAACGTTGCTTGGTGTTGTTCCATCTGTCGCTCTGTAGGTAAATGCATCAGTGGTTGTTTCGGTTCCATCATGAACATAATTGAATGAACCGTTTGTATTCAAAGTAAATGAAGTGCTATGATCCGGGCCGTTTTCAAGAACGGCCGTAAGATCATCCTCTTCAGGATCTGTATCATTGCCAAGCACACCTGAAGCCGGTATATAAAGTGTGCCCTGCTCAATAACACCACCATATTCATTATTAACAGCAACCGGAGGATCATTTACCGCAGTTATGGAAATGGTCCTGGTAACCGTATTGCTGGGATCAGTTCCGTCATTTACCGTAAAGGAAATGGTACGGTTTAAAGTGGAAGGTTTATCACTCTTATTAAAGTATTTTACATTTTTCAGCGCTGTCTCATAATTTGCAACCGAGCTAGTGCCTGTCAGATTTAACGTTCCGGAGACAAAGTTTCCTGATATACCACCTACGCTTGTAAACCATAAGGTGTCTTGGCCGAAAAGATAATTTTCTGAGATTATAACTGTGGCATAAGACAAATTGGTGTTGTCTTCATCGGAAACAGTTATTGAATTTGTAATTTGTACCGGGTCTGCATTCTCGGTATAGCTGACGGATGTTGTTTCAATACCGGAAAGTACAGGAGGCTCATTTTGTCCCATTAATACTGTACTGCAGAAGAGCAACATAAGACCGGAAAGGGGTGTCAGTATTCGGCGGCGGTTAAGATCAGTTTTCATTTTGAGAGATTTTGACGAAAATTTGACCGGATGGACAATTCTACGTGGTAAATATCCGATCAGATACATTTTTACATATAAATAATTGCCTTATAATGTGAACCGGATCAAAAAGCAAAATCTGGAAATCTAAAAACAGTACACCAAATAACAAAAATATATAAAACAACGGGAATTACGGACAAAAATTTGATAAACTGCTCAATTCAAAATCCCAACACGGGATTTTTCCGGGTGATCGTTTATTTTAAAGGCTATAATGCAAATATAGGCGTTTTAAAGGGTCGCATCGGGTTTGGTCTTGATCAATGCCACGGAAGCATGGGTATCTGAATGTTTGTTGGTGCCCGTTATGATAAAACCGTTATCCGATGTTCTGGCAAAGCTGGTCCCCGTCAGTTGACTGCCCTGCCCGAAACTAGAATATACCGGATTTTCTCCGTCAGGGTCGGTCTTAATAAGGCTGATGGAGGACAGACCTCCTGAAGCTGCGGTTGTTCCAAGCAGGATATAATTGCTGCCGTCAACGATGATGCTTGTACCCATATCGTCACCGGAAGTACCGTACCATTTGGACCATAATATTTCAAGAACATAAGAAGACAGACTGATCTTTCTGAGAATGATATCAGACCCCTGTCCGGTAAGATTGCTTCTCATCGTTCCTATGATCAGATAGTTGTTATCACCCAGTTCCCTGATACACGTACCGTCCTCATCCGCAGAACTGTCGATCGTAAGAAATGATACTAATCCCCCGATATTGTTGGTAATCAGAATGTATGAATGTTTGTTAAGGGTTCCCAGCGGATAGCTCCTTGTGTTCCCGGTAATTGCGATTCTCCCGTCATCCAGGATCTGCAGGTGAACGCCTTCTTCATCCCGGTCGCCTCCGTATGTCCTTTGTGACGGCCAAAGGTTGTCCCCGTCAGAATCAATTGCAAAAAGCCAGATCTGTTTGTCATTAACTGAACCCGACCGTTTTGCATAACCTGTCATGATAAAGGATCCGTCTGTGTCCATTTCGAAATGATATGCTTCCATGTCTTCCGGCCCTCCGATGGTACGTGTCCACAGTGTATCTCCCGAACGGTTGGTGCGTATGAAATAAACTTCGAGATTGCTGTTTTGGGGATTCTGGGATGATCCCAGAATTGCATAACCATCCGGAAGCACATGCAGACAATAAGCCCGGTCATTCAGGCTTCTGCCGTAAAATTTGGCACTGTCAAGTGAATTCCCGAACTCGTCCGTTCTGAGCAGGCAGATCTGCGTTCCGGAAGCAATTGTTTCGACGGTACCCAGAACAGCGTATCCGTTATTGCTTGTCTGCTTTGCATCTGCACTGGTAAAAACTGCCCGCGTATTATAGAACTTAATAAATGAATCAGCCTGCACTGATGATATATCTTCCTTGTCGCATGCAATTGCCAGTAACAATGGAAACAGTAGTAAAACTTTTCGGATCATAGCATTAACGTTGTTTGCTGGGTGTATAAAAGGAAAAATAATAGCCTGCCGTAAGTGTAAGAGTATTCAGCGTAAAATCGTCATCAACATAGTAATACTTCGACAAAAGCAAAGGATTATAATAGCGTTCGGCAGATTTCACGATGTTGTTCAGTCCGAAATTCATACGAAGACCAACTGAGATCACGCCACGGGGAACCTTATACCGCATTCCACCTCCGGCAACAAATGCATACATGAAGTTCTTCCTCTGATCCTTAACACTAGTATATTCACCAGATACAGGAGGCAGGTCCGGATCATATTTTCTGGAAGGCAATCCTTTTGCTCCGGTAACTTTTGACAGGGATATTCCCGTAAGAATGAAGTAATTCATTTTTCCGACATTGAATTCATACATCACTGTTACAGGCAACTCAAGCTTACTGATTTTTTCATCATATATCACCTCGTTCAGCACATCTGTCCCGTCAGCTACCGGTAAAAACAGTTCATCGGTAAAGGAATACCGGCTCTGTGAAAAATTAAGCTCGAGATTCAACAGCATTTTGCGGCTGATGTATCGTGCCACACCCAGACCGAAATGAAAGCCTGCTTTCATGTTGTTTTTCGTTTCGGTATAACTGTAATCCAATAAGGTATAGGGTTCAATAATTCTGGGATCCGTCAGACTGAATCCCGTTGTTATGCCAAATGAAAATACCGATGTCGTTCGGTATGACTCAAAAAGATATACAAATTCAACCGGGTCTTCCGGTGAGACCTCATACTCAGGGTATTTTTTAAGGAACTCTACCATGGTCCTTTCAGCCTCAGCCTGATCATAATCAAATAAATACGCCAGGATGAGTAACTTGTAAGCTTCCATTCTCTCCGCCCGGGTAAACCCTTCTTCAATACAGGGCAGCAGCAAATCGGGTATTGATTCGATCAATCCCTGTTCATAGTATTCTCTTGCTTCCTGGATCCTGTTGCTGCAGTCTTCCTGTCCGAAAGAAGGAATCTGGCACATCATCGCAATAAACAACAACAGTATAAATGTTTTACAGTTCAACGAAATATTTGTTATAGCTGGCATGGATGGTTTATTTATCTGGACAAGTTATCTGGTATTCAATATCACCGCTGACATAAGTCTCCCATTCCCGTTCTGTCATGTTTCGCTCAATTTTGCCGCACATTTGTTCGGCCATATATGTAGTGTGGGTCGGCCAGAAATATATGTTGGAAATGTTTCTGTCCGCCGGAAGTGCTCCTCCGGAAACGACATACCTGCTATCCGGACTGAAAGCCAGGGAAAGTACCCAGGCATTATGCCGGCTGATGATGACGGGTTGATTTGAAGTATTGCTGATGTCCCATATCTTTAATGACCTGTCGGTACTCGCTGTTGCAATCTGCTGTCCGTCCGGACTGAATTCCAGGTCAGATATCTGTGCTGAATGCGCTGACACGGTCAGTACAATACTGTTAGTCCGGGCGTCAGCAATCCGGAGTGTACCGTTCCGGTCACCGAAGGCAATTCTTGAACCTGTAGAATTTACTGCCAGGGAATGAATGGTGACCCCGGCATTAAAAACGACGATTTGTTCTTTTGTTTCAAGATTCCAGCGGATTACCCTGCCATCCTCCGTACCTCCGAAAATATAATTTCCTGCAGGAGAAATCACCAGACAATTCACCTCAGTATTGGGTAGTTCAATGAATACCGTACCGGTTTTGGTCACCATATCCCAGTACATGATGGTACGGTCGTCCTGACTTGCAGAATAGAGGCGCCTGCTGTCGGGTGCAAAACACAACGTCCCAACCCAGTTTTTATGTCCGGTTAACAAATCGGGAGAAGGATTTGACTGATTCAGGTTAAACAACTGAATATCAGAACTTGTAGCTGCATTTGCCAGCCAGCGTCCGTCGGGACTAATGGCCAGCGTCCGGTTCATGAAATTGTTGTCGATCAAGGTTCTGTAAGATCGAATGTTGCCGTCCAGATCCCATTGTACGATCTTGCCGTCACCCCCTGTGCTGTAACAGACGTTGGATCCGGGTCTGAATACAACTGAGTAGACAATACCTTCATGTCCCTGCAAAGCATTAAAGTTCGATCCGTTAAATCCGCGAAGTGATTCATAAAGTGCATTATAAATGTCAGGCGGATCAGACTGGCCTTTAAAGTCCCTGTTGAAAAGGTATGCCTGATAAGCGAGCAAACCTTTCAGGTTATTGTCGTTAACCTGAAGTACTCTGGCAGCCATTGCCTGTGACGTGGAAAGCATTCTCTTCTGCATCTCCAGAGCCTTATCAAGTTCTGCCTGGGTTTGCTGTTCTTTAGCTTCCTGAGCGGTAATCTGAGCTTCTTCCTTTTCTTGCTGAAACTGCTGACTGCGGCGGGAAGCAATTTCTGCCTGCTGCAAAGCTGCCAGTCTTTGCCGCTCTGCAAGCTCAGTTTCCAGTTCAGCAATAATTCTCTGTTGCTCGGCAGTATCTGCAGTCATTTCTGAAACCCAGGCCTGAAATTCAGCAAGTTCCATCCGGCCTTCTGCCACGAAACGGAGACTGTCTGCTTCCTGTTTTCTGAATTCAGCTTCTGCCCTGCTCATCTCCGCCTGTTTGGCCTGCTTCATGGCATCAGAACGTTGCTGAAAGCCCCACACGGAAATAAACAGAAATGCGACGGCTGCAACCAGCATGCTCAGTGCAAACCTTCTTGTGCGGTTCAGTTCCATACGCTGCAACCGGACCTTGGTCTGTTCTTCCTGCAGGTACTTTTTCTCGCTTGCATCCAGAAAAACCATGACTTTCTCAAAAGCAGGATTGTATTTTTTTGCCCATGCCAGAGTGGGCTTCTGGGTCTTCCGCCAGTTAAGGGCCAGGTGCAGGTCGGGTGGCCGCCACAACCCGGTTTTTCCAATCTGGTATAAAGAAGATGCTTCCGTGAGACGGAGGTACATCTGAACGGATGAGAATTCCTCTTCAACCCATACTTTAAGCTTATCCCAAATGCGCATCAGGCTTTCATGCGAAATATCAATAACGGTATCGCCGTCAATGGGTATGCCTTCAACGGGAGTCAGGAACGAACGCCCCTTTGCCCTGAATTTATTTACAACTTCAATGATATTGTCTTCCGAAACCTGGGCAATTTCAGCGATGTGTTTCACGGTAGCAGGATGACGGGTTCCTTTGTTATCAGAGCCTTTTTCTGTAAGGCACTTGAAAAGCACCTTACAGATTGACTTTCCTTCTTCCGAAAGTTCATCATACGCTTCGTTGGCATGCATGGAAAGCGCATTCTCAATCCTGCCAGCTGCTTCATAGTCGCGCATCCGCAACGGTACAACGGTTTCGTTGCTTGCGATCCAGAATTCCCAGGTCCGCATCATGGCATGTTGCAGTACCGGAAGCTGATCATTTTTGTCTTCAATGGCATTCAAAACCTGCTGCAACAATTGCGGATCAATTTTTGCACCACCCACTGCCAGCGGACCTGTAATGGCTTCTCTGAAACTGTCCCGGGTCATTTGCGGAATAAGGTAATTGCTGTCGTTTATCAGCCTGGTGAGTTCATGAAACTGGGAACATTCACCGATAAAATCTGATCGCATGGTCAGCACCACATAAATGGGCTGATCGTCTTGTTTTATTGCATTTACCAGAAGCTTAATATAGGCTTCTGTTTCATTCACCACTGTAATGTCTTTCCGGCTTTCCTTATACCTGAACAGTTCTTCAAACTGGTCGAGAATCAGAAGTATGTTTTCGCGCGGAGCAAGTTTTATCTGCCTTACTGCATTGGTGAGACCAAATGAGCTACGCCGGAGAATGGTATAAATAATTTGTTTGTTCAGGTTTATCTCATGCTGGGGCTTTTCCCCTTTTTCGGATAAAGCAATGGCTTCAGCCAGGTTCTCGACCGGACTGTTTCCGGGACGAGTTGTGATGATTTTCCATTTTGAACCTGCCCTGGCAATAAAACCACCATACAGTGCAGGGATTAATCCACAATAGATCAGGGATGATTTTCCGCTTCCTGAGGCGCCTGTAACTGCTGCAAACCGGTTTACGGCAAGATATGCCAGTACAATTTCGCATTGTCCTTCGCGGCCAAAGTATAAATGACTTTCTTCCACGCTGAAAGGGCGCAATCCCGGAAAAGGATTTGCATGCGTGAGCATACCCGGTTTGATATTCAGATTTGGGTTCTTTGTCATTTTTTCTCAAGCTCTCCTAAGAAATGATTAATTACATTTTCGTTGATCTCTTCATCCCAGTTAACCGGAACGTTTTTGAGAAACAGCAAGGACTTATCAGCAGTTTTTTCAGGAGAAATTATTTCCACCGCGCGAAAAGGTTTGCTTTTTCCATAACCGGGTATCTTGACCAGATCCCTTATTTTGCTGTTCAGCCAGTCCATAGTTGAGTTTCCTTTGTAGATCAGGACGGCATCTGCAATCAAAAGATTGTTCAGATGTTCTGAAAGCGAATAGAATTCATCGTTTTCCGAACGGGATTCTATAAAATCATAACCTTTTGCACGGATGATATTGAGATATTCACCGATCTTTTCCGAACTTATTCTTTCGTAGATGATATACAGCTTGTTCTTCTCGGCAATTGTGATTAATGAAGGATGAATAAGTTCGTTTAATTTTACATTTAATGCTGTTTTAAATACTTCGAAAGGGGATTCAATAATTTCAGTTTTATACTGGGATTCATCCCTTTTTAATCGTTTCAGGTAAAGTACCTGGCGCTGATCAGTAGCTTTAAGATCACTGGGTATCCAAATGACCTGATCCGGTTTTGATTTGTTGTTCCTGTCTGAAACATAATCTTTAACTGTCTTGATCTGGAAATCAATCAATGAATACTTTGAATTCTTTAAAAAATCACCGTACCACCCTCCCAGCAAATGGATGGAAATCATGGACTGCCCCAGACAATCCTCAATTGCATGCTTTGCGTTCTCGGAATCTTCCGGAATGGATACCAAAGGCAATACATTGTATCCCATATGCTGCAGTTCCCTTTTTAACATATCCCGGTTATCAACCTGGTCAAAGGTGGTTTCCGCGAGAAATATTGTACGCTTCGGTTCTGTTGATCCGGACTCATCCTTTAATGAATCCAGATACGCCATAATATTGGATATGTCATATGCAAGATCCACGATCTTTGACCAGAATTTCTGATCAGGGCCATCTTTACCGTTCAGATTATATGTAACAGGTTTCTTGTTGTAACGGTTTATTTCAAAGAAGTTATAACTTAATTCGTTTTTCAGGAAAACCGGTTGTTCGTCTGATGGAATGGGCATGGTGACGATCTTAAGGATCCTGTGACGTTTGATCTGAAGTTGCGCATTTGACTCCACAACTGCATTGTATATCTCTTCCAGCTCACTCATATACTCTTTTGATCTGATATACTCCGGAGAAAGAAAAATGACGAAAATGGCCGTTTTTGAGAATATGTACTGAGGATTTTCACCAAGCAGGTTTTTTCTTGTCCTGAGGTCATCGTGAAGCAAAATGGTTGGTTTCTTATTGTACAGCCTTTGCAGGATCAGAGAAAGAAAATCACAAAACTTTAATGTCCAGTCAGTTGAAGTTTCATTTTCTTCAGGTTGTGCATAACTTATGAATATATCATAATCATAATACATAGGCATTGGTTCTAAGATTTCTCAATTAAACCAAGAATGGAATGTCTAAATTCAATATGATCAAACATCAACGAATTTAACAACTCCTGATCAAGGCTGTAAAACTTCAGATCAGTATTGGCTTTGAGCGAGAAGGTATGCTCCTCAACCAAAAGATCACTGTAAATTATATCATTTTTGCCAAAAGTAATCACTTTCTCCGCAGAAATCTTAATTTGAGCTTCTCCTTCAAAAATAATCATAAAGGCATAATGCACGTCATTGTGCTTAATCAGAAATTCATCACCCGCATTGAGAATGCATACATCCAGCTGTTTGGCAATCTCAAGAATGACTTCCTCAGATATTTCTTTCAGTTCCGGACATTCTTTCAGGAATCGGGTCCGGTGGAGTAAGAGAAACGGAATACCATTGCCGGAATAAGATAGTGAATATCTGATCTCATTGGCGATCTGGCTGTCCATTCTGGGATAAATGGATTCCAGTGCATCCGGTTTCAATTGTCCGATCACATATGCCGCAGATTCCCTCAGCAGTTTATCCGGATGAAAAAGGCATGCAACGAGTTCCTGACTTACTTGTTGTCTGGGGAGTACAAGTACATTGAAAATTGCGCAAGCCTTGACATATAAAGAAAGTGCATTAAAATCCCGGGTCAGGATCTCAGAGATGAGCTCACCGGGTTCCAGTTTCTCGGCATGGAAAAAATATTGTAATTGTTTGAAACGTTCTTTATTGGGAAGATTTTCCACTACAGGTAAAAACACCTGTTTGATCTCTTCATGTACAATCTGATCGAGCAGCTCAATTGCAAAACTGATATCCGCATCTCCTCCATCTGTCAGCAAGTTTTTGATATTGCCAATGGATGTGGGATTGTAAGCAAGAGCCAGCAAATGGTAAAGCGAGCTGTAGTTTTCATTGATTTCGGATTCCAGGGCATCCTTCAGGAGTTGAAAACGTTTGTCGTTATCCAGACTTGTATAAGCGGCAAAATTCCAGGACATGATGTTGATCAGCCGTACGATGTCATTCAATATTCTGTTGATGTTATTGGGAGTTGCCTGGAATTTTGATTCTCTTAATGCCAGGAGTGCCTGATGCATGACCGTCCGGTTCTGGTTTTCAAGTTTGCCAAGCAGCAGTTCAATAGCTGCAGAGGTTCCGATCTTACCAAAAATTCTTACAATCCTTGACAGAACCTTATTATCGGAACCGGGGACCAGGAACAACCTTTCCAGATGGGGAAGAGCAGGATCACCTATCCTTACCAGAGCATCGAATGCATAGGGATAATATCCGGGTGTGGACAAATAGTCGATCAGAATGTAGCTGTGATCCGGGAGGGACAATCTTGCCATCGCTTTTACGGCTGCAAATTTCACGTCAGGTTCAATATCGCGCGACAAGATGGAAAGCAATTCAGCTTTGTTTGTGTTTATGGAGGCGCCAATGATTTCAGCTGCAAGAACCCTGTCTGTCAGGTTATTGGAGTTTGCCAGGTTTTCGAGTGATTCTTCCGACAGGCCAACTGCAAATTTGTTCTCAAACCGGTTGATCAGTCTTGACAATTGATTGCTGAGCTGTTTACCGCTATTATGCTGAACCATTTCCTTAAGTCTGGGAAGAGCATTCAGCAGTGAATTTCCTTCAATTTTTTCCAGGATTATTTTATTGATGTCTGCCTGGTTGATTCCCAGCATTGAAATGATATGCTCTTCATATTTAAGAGGTTCAATTCTCTCAAGCAGGGATAATGTATGAATCACTTTTTCAGATTGTTCACTGTTCAGAAGTTCATGTGTCTTTTCATCGGCATTGAGTAAATCCTGCTCAACGGTCCGTTTGCTGGTCCTGAGTTTGCGGATCGTTTCCCTTAAAGCATTCTGGTAAGATCTTACCAGCATTATGGTAACCGGGATCCAGATGCCCGCAAGAACGATCAGCATAAGGTTCAGAACAAGATTCAGGTTTAACCCGGTCAGGTAAAGTCCTGCGATAATCAATCCGGCCAGCAATAGTGCTGCCATCCGAAAAGATCCTTCCATCCGGGGTATTATGGCATTGGTGAAGCGCAGGTCAAGTGTACGGAAAAGCACACGAAGAGAAGGCAATTCAATGGCTTGCTGGGTAGACTCATAACCGATCCTCAGAATTACAACGGTTATAAGACCAAATGAGAACATTGAAAATGCAGCAGAACTTCCTCCCAGCAGATTCACGGAAAGGGATGCCAGGAATGCTATGGAAAGAATCACGGGGATCAGCACAATACTGTAAGGAGAATCATATGTATACAGGATTTTCCTGATCAGATAACGTTCCAGGAAAAGCACAAACAGAAACATCGTTCCCATAATGAAGGCAAAGAATTTGGCCAGATTGATCGTATTCGGGATATTAACATTGGTTTCCCTGATAAAATAAAAATGTAATAGAAATCCTATAATTCCTGATATTAAAACAAACGAAACCAGCAACAATGTGTATCTTGAATAAAAAAACTCATAGAACTTTGATCTGAGCACCATGGGCTTTCGCGGAATATGGGAGAATGATCCGGAATACTTGTGGTGCATGTTAATGAACAGTTGCAGCAATGCAGCAAGTGCAATGAATCCGGCAGAGGCTGCAAGAATATACAACATGTCCCAGGTGATATAGAGAGCTCCAACCAAAGTATAACTTGTGACTATGATACCGGCTACGAAAGAAGTCTGGATCAAAGGGTAAAACCGTTTGTTCTGATTGGGTTTTAAAATGCTTCTGAACGATCTTCTGAATGTGAGTACAACCATGACTGTTAATGGAAATACGAATGCAAAAGGCAATAAATGCACGAAGCCATAAAACCGTGAAATGGTGATCCGGTCATAAAATATGAACAGTAAGATATTGATGATCAGAATCAGGAACAGGTTCAGGATAATAAAGGACCTGCTCTGTATACGGCTTGAAAAATAGCTGTAAGCAAAAAGAATAATTATTCCTATTGTTCCCGAAGCGATCAAAGCCTTTGGTAATTCTTCAATGTCAAAGGATTGAAGAAACAACACATGAGAGCCTGTATAGAAGAGAGCAAAAAAAGCACCGATCAAAAAAGCCTGCAGAGATGTTAAAGTTAACATAACAGCCTCTTTGCGGTTGTATAGTTTAACTCCAAGGAATGAGCTCTTCACGTACGTGCAGATTTACAATTGAACTTTTAGGATTCAGTGCATGTAAAAATACGAAAATATTGCATGATATCAAGGATTAAACGCAAAGAGACAATGATGTATGGGTGCTTTGTGAAAATATCTATCTTTGTGAAAAATTTTCACAGGGTAATATTATGGATTCTATTGATTTAAGTGAACAGGAAGTCATTCGGCGGCAAGCTCTGAATGAAATCAGGCGACTGGGTATTGACCCTTATCCGGCTGAATTATTTCCTGTCAGTGTTTCCACAGAAGAGATCAAAAGAAATTATTCAGAAGAGGCAAAAAATTACCAGGATGTTTCAATTGCCGGCCGTCTGATGGGTAAGCGCATCATGGGAAGTGCATCATTTGCTGAAATCCAGGATGGAAAAGGGAGGATACAGATCTACGTGAAACGGGATGATATCTGTCCGGATGATGATCCCACCCTGTATAATACTGTATTTAAGAAATTGCTGGACATCGGGGATTTTATTGGTGTGAGAGGATTTGTCTTCATAACAAAAATGGGAGAGATCACCCTTCACGTTAAAGAAATGAAATTGCTGAGCAAATCCCTGAGACCTTTACCTGTTGTTAAAGAAAAGGACGGCACTGTTTATGATGCAGTGAAAGATCCGGAATTCCGGTACCGCCGGCGATATGTCGATCTGGTCGTGAATCCCGGGGTCAGAAATATATTTATTAAAAGGACCAGGATGATTGATTCGCTGAGAAACCTGTTCAATTCATATGGTTATCTTGAAGTAGAGACACCCGTTCTTCAACCCATACCCGGAGGGGCCGCCGCACTTCCCTTTGTGACCCACCACAATACACTGGATACACCGCTTTATCTCCGGATCGCCAATGAATTGTATCTAAAAAGGTTGATTGTAGGCGGATTTGAAGGAGTGTATGAGTTTTCCAAAGATTTCCGGAACGAAGGGATGGACCGGATGCATAACCCGGAATTCACAGTTCTTGAAATCTATGTTGCTTATAAGGATTATTTATGGATGATGGATTTTGTGGAAGAAATGATGGAGAAAGCTGCAACTGACCTGCACGGTACAACGCAGATCCCATACGGAGATCAGTTGATCAACTTTGAAAGACCTTTCAGGAGGATAACCATGACCGATGCCATCAGGGAATATGCAGGCGTTGATATTACGGGAATGGATGAAGACAGGCTTCGTGGTGTATGCAGAAAACTGGATATCCTTATTGACAAGACCATGGGTAAAGGGAAGCTGATCGACCGTATCTTCGGAGAAAAAGTGGAACCGAATCTGATTCAGCCGGTTTTTATCATGGATTATCCGGTGTCCATGTCGCCACTGTGTAAAAAGCACCGGAAAGATCCTGAACTTACAGAACGTTTTGAATTGATCGTCAACGCAAAAGAAATTTGTAACGCCTATACCGAACTCAACGACCCGGTTGATCAGCGCGAACGCTTTCAGGAGCAGTTAAAGCTTTCTGAAAAAGGTGATGATGAGGCCATGTATATTGATCAGGATTTTCTGAGGGCCCTGGAATACGGTATGCCACCTGCTGCCGGACTGGGCGTGGGAATTGACAGGCTTGCAATGATCATGACAAACCAGCCCGGCATACAGGATGTTTTGTTTTTCCCTCAAATGAGACCTGAGAAACCGACTGAAGCGGAGGACCTGATGTAACCGACTTTTCAACACCAAAGGTGCAGCAGGCTTGCGATATTCACAGGTTAAGGCGTTGAAATTCAGAAAGGGATTGAATTTCGAGTTCACGGACATGTTATTATTGTGTTAATAAAGAAATCCACTGACCTGACTTCTTTATTTTAAATTTGCCGTAAACACGCTTTGTACGTATGACTCTGACTGCATATACAGAAGATACCATTCGCACACTGGACTGGAAAGAGCACATCCGCAAGCGCCCGGGTATGTATATCGGAAAGCTTGGTGACGGAACTTCGCAGGACGACGGTATCTATGTACTGTTAAAGGAAGTGCTCGATAATTCCGTTGATGAATATATGATGGGGTTTGGGAAAACCATCGAAATCACGATCAATGAGGATGTGGTCAGGATCAGGGATTACGGACGCGGCATCCCCCTGGGAAAATTGCGTGACGTAGCCTCAAAAATGAATACCGGCGCAAAATATGATTCCAAGGTTTTTAAGAAGTCAGTCGGGCTTAACGGCGTCGGTATCAAGGCAGTCAATGCACTTTGCTCGTTCTTTGAGATTACATCATACAGGGACGGTATGTTTAAAAAGGTAATTTTCAATGAAGGCAATCTGAATCAGGAAACACAAGAAGAAACAGGAGATTTCAAAAACGGTACGCTGGTTTCTTTTGTCCCGGATCACAAAATGTTCGGACATTTTAAATTCATTGAAGACTATGTTGAATCCATGGTAAAAAATTATGTTTACCTGAATTCCGGTCTTACCATATACCTGAATGGCAGTGCTTATTACTCAAAGGATGGTCTGGTGGAACTGTTGCGTGACAATGTCAACGGAGATGGTTTGTATCCGATCATCCACCTGAAGGATGAGGATATTGAACTGGCCCTTACTCATGGCAGCCAATATGGAGAAATCTATTATACGTTTGTAAACGGGCAGCACACAATCCAGGGAGGCACACACCTGACTGCTTTTAAGGAAGCGCTTGTGAAGACCATAAGGGAGTTTTACAAGAAAGATTTTGATCCGTCCGATATTCGTGCATCCGTTGTTGCAGCTCTGAGCATCAAGGTTGAGGAGCCGGTATTTGAGTCACAGACAAAAACGAAACTGGGATCCAAGGATATGGGTCCGGACGGCATTTCGATCAGAAACTTCATCAGTGATTTCCTTAAAAGGCATCTGGACAATTACCTTCACAAACACCCGGAAACTGCTGACAACCTGCTCAGGAAAATTATTGAATCGGAAAGGGAACGCAGAGAAATATCAGGGATACAAAAACTTGCAAGGGAGCGGGCCAAAAAGGTCAGCCTGCACAACCGGAAACTGAGGGATTGCAAGATACATTTTAATTCATCTGCAGAAAGACGGTTTGAAACAATCATCTTTATCACAGAAGGAGATTCCGCAAGCGGATCCATCACCACTTCGAGGGATGTATATACGCAGGCTGTTTTCAGCCTCAAAGGGAAACCTCTGAATGTATATGGACTGACCAAAAAGATCGTCTATGAAAATGAAGAGTTTAATTTTCTGCAGGCAGCACTGAACATTGAGGACGGACTGGAAAACCTCCGTTACAACCAGGTGGTGATCGCGACCGATGCCGATGTTGACGGTATGCACATCCGCTTGCTGATGATCACTTTCTTTCTCCAGTTTTTCCCGGATCTTGTCAGGCACGGTCATTTGTATATTTTACAGACTCCGTTGTTCAGGGTACGGAACAAAAAGGAAACCATTTACTGTTACGGCGAAGAGGAAAAAGAACAGGCTGTAAAAAAGTTAAATAGTCCGGAAATTACAAGGTTTAAGGGACTTGGAGAAATATCACCTGAGGAATTCAAAAAATTCATCGGCAAGGACATCCGCCTTGAACCAGTCCGTATAAAGAAAGGCGATCACATCCAGAAGATACTTCCGTTTTTTATGGGAAAAAACACTTCGGAAAGGCAGGGTTTTATTATTGAAAACCTCCGGGTGGAGGAAGACGAAGCTGATGTAGCAGTCTGAGTTACCGCGGTACCGGTTGCATTTCAGTCTGCTCTGGTGTATGATATCTTATAATTTTTACATTTCAGCATGGACATTGAAGACTTTGATATTGTCAATGATGGTGGGACAGTAGATCCTGGCGGTGAATCTGCTTTTGAATTCGTTGATGAGACCGGGGAGCATCATATCGAAACCGGACATGTAACACAACTGACCGATATGTATGAAAACTGGTTTCTGGATTATGCGTCTTATGTAATTCTGGAAAGGGCAGTACCCCATATCCATGATGGCCTCAAACCGGTTCAGCGCAGAATACTCTATGCCATGAGGCAGATGGAAGACGGCCGATTCAACAAAGTCGCAAACATCATCGGACAGACCATGCAATATCATCCTCACGGGGATGCATCCATAGGAGATGCTCTCGTGCAGCTTGGACAGAAAGGACTGCTGATTGAAACACAGGGCAACTGGGGCAATATTCTGACAGGCGATGGCGCTGCAGCCTCACGCTATATCGAGGCAAGACTTTCAAAATTTGCCATGGAAGTCGTCTTCAATCATAAAACTACAGGATGGAAGCTTTCCTATGACGGACGCAACAGGGAACCTGTAACATTGCCGGTAAAATTTCCCCTGCTGCTGGCACAGGGTGGTGAAGGAATAGCGGTGGGACTGGCTTCCAAAATTTTTCCACATAATTTTAATGAATTGATCGATGCTTCAATTGCTTACCTGCAGGGGAAAAGTTTTGAACTGTATCCTGATTTTCCTTCAGGGGGATCAATTGATGTATCCCGGTACAATGACGGTTTGCGTGGCGGGATGGTGAAAATTCGCGCCAGAGTCTCTAAAAATGACAAAAAAACGCTGGTAATTAGTGAATTGCCATATGGACAGACAACGACAACACTGATTGATTCCATACTAAAGGCCAATGACAAAGGCAAGATCAAAATCAGGAAAATCGATGACAATACCTCGGAACAGGTTGAAATCGTTGTCCACCTGGTTCCGGGAATCGATCCCGATGTTACAATTGATGCGCTGTATGCTTTTACAGACTGTGAGGTGGCTATGTCATCGAACGTCTGTGTGATCCGCGATGACAGACCTTGCTTTGTGGGAGTCAGCGAAATTCTCCGGGACAGTGCCGACAATACGGTAAGGTTGCTTACCGGGGAACTTCAGATCAGGCTGGATGAGCTGGAGCAGGATTGGCATTGCGGTTCACTTGAAAAGATATTCATTGTAAATGAACTGTATGAACCCATCAAGCAGTGCAAAACTGAAGAAAGTATTCTGAGCACTATAGAACAGGGATTGCAACCCTTCAAAAAGCAATTGAGAAGAGAAATTACTAAGGACGATCTGATAAGGCTTTCCAATATTCCTGTCAAACGCATTTCCAAATTCAGCTCGTTCAGGATGGATGAGCACATCAGACAAATTGAGTATGAGATTGAGGAGACGAAGAACCATCTGGAGAACATTATTCCTTATGCGATCAATTATTACAGACAGATAAAGAAGAAATACGGTGCAGGCCGGGAACGGAAAACCGAACTGCGGAACTTTGATACCATTGAAGCCACCGAGGTGGCTGTCGCGAATGTTCGTCTGTATATTAACCGTGCAGAGGGTTTTATCGGGACCGGACTAAAAAGGGATGAGTATGTTTGTGATTGTTCTGACATTGACGATATCATAGTCATCAGAAAGAATGGTAGTTACATGATCACAAAGGTTGCGGAAAAGCAGTTTGTCGGTAAGGATATCGAATATGCAGGAGTTTTCAGAAAGAATGATGAAAGAACCATTTACAATATCATATATCGTGACGGGTCCTCAGGTGGAGCTTATATGAAACGTTGTGCGATCAGTGGATTGAAACGTGACAGGGAATACAACCTAACACAGGGGAAAACAGGTTCAAGGATATTGTACTCCAGCGTAAATCCCAACGGTGAAGCGGAGACTGTTAAGGTGACGCTCAAGCCTCGTCCGCGACTAAAAAAGCTCAGTTTTGACATTTATTTCAGTGATCTGGCTATCAAAGGCAGATCGTCAGTTGGCAACATCGCAACCCGTTTTCCGGTACACAAAATTGAACTGAAAGAAAAGGGAAGTTCCACACTCGGAGGGATGAAGATCTGGTGGGATGAAGCGGTTCACAGGCTTAATGATGGTGCCAGGGGAAAATATCTGGGCGCATTCAGTGAAACTGACAAGCTGCTGATCATAACACTTTCCGGTGTGATCAGGCTTTCCGGTTATGAATTGTCCACACACTTTGAAGAGGACCTGGTGCTGATTGAAAAATATGAACCCGGAAAGTTTTTCACGGCAGTATATTATGATGGCCGGCAGAAATTCTATTATATCAAACGCTTCTCTTCGGAAAGTGTTGATAAACAGGGCAGATATTTTGATGAACACCCGAGATCGAAGCTGGTCATACTCACTGAGGAGGATTTCCCGAGGATAGAGGTGAAGTTTTCAGGGAAGCACAAGAAACGGGCACCTCTGATTATTGAAGCAGCCGATTTCATTACCGTGAAAGGTTATAAAGCCCGGGGCAAAAGGCTTTCAAATTATGAAATCGCATCCGTGGCACAGCTTAAACCTTTGCGTTTTCGGGACAATGTTGAAGGTGCAACGGAAGATGCCGAAGATGCAATGGTACCAGTATCAGATAAGGAAGAAGTTGAATGTATTCCGGAAAGTTCAGGTAAAATTGAAACTGTAGCCCGGGAAACCGGGGACCGGAAAAGACGCGAAGCTTCCTTTAAAAACACGGATCACAAAAGAAATGCTGCGGCAGGGGAAACCAGGGATTCCAAAAGAAATGAAGCAGCAGGAAGGACCAAAGATTCCCTGGGAACGGCATCATCCGGAAACAAGAAAAATATCCGGGTTCTGAAGGAAAGTTCTGATGAGGTAAAAAGTGTGTCTAAAAAAACTGAAGTTACCAAAAAAACTAAAGCTCCTCAAAAAACTGAGATTCCACAAAAAACTGAGATTCCACAAAAAACTGAGGCTGTTGGTAAAACCAAAGCCGGACCGCCGGATGAGCAGTATAAAAAGAATGCTGAATCTGAACCGGCAGAACCAGGAAAATTGGCAAGTTTCCCATCAGAAACTGAAGATGTTCACACCGCTGCAGGATTTCCTGCAAATAACAGATCCGGAACAGCATATCCGGATGGTCTTCCGGACGGAAGTTCCGGAAAACAGAATAAACCCGGTGAAAAAGAATCAAAAAACCAGGGAAAGAACGGAGAACAGATGAGCCTGTTCTGACATTAACCGACTGAACTTTATATTGATATTCAGTTAATTTGCAAATTATACCCCCATTCATTATCTTCACCGGATTTTGAAATGGTATCCATCCGATGGTAATTAAATCAGAAAGATCAAGCCTTTCAGGTGATATCCTGATACCTGCTTCGAAATCCCATACGATCAGGGCAGTGGCTTTTGCATCTGTGGCAGAGGGTACATCACTGCTAAAAAACCCTCTTCTATCAGATGATTCAGAAGCCGCACTAAACGCATCCAGGGAAATGGGTGCTGGAATACAAAAAGAGAAAGACTGGATCATAAAGGGTATCGGGGGAACGCCCGGAGCGCTATGTAAAAAAATATACGTCGGGAATTCCGGTACTTCCCTGCGGATTTTTACTGCATTGTGTGCATTGAGTGAGCATCCGGTCAGTTTTGACGGAGATCATTCAATTCGTCAAAGGCAGATGCTCCCATTACTTACAGCGCTTGAGAAACTGGGCACCCAAACGATCAGATCAAATTCCGGCAAATGTCCATTTACCATTCAGGGCCCCATTCTGGGCGGATCGACAACCGTGAACGGTATCAGTTCGCAGTTTCTCACTGCACTGCTGATTGCTTGTCCCCTTGCCCCTGAAACTACTGAGATACGTGTCGAGAATTTGCACGAGAAGCCCTATGTGGAAATGACGGTTGACTGGCTAAAAAGGATGGGCGTACGGTTTGAGCAGGAAGGTCTGGACTGGTTTAAAATAGAGGGTAATCAGCAATATATGGCTTTTGAACGCCTCATACCAGGGGATTTTTCTTCTGCTGCATTTTCGCTTTGTGCGGCCGCGATCACAAACTCTGAGATCCAGATAAAAGGCATGGATTTCTCAGACCATCAGGGAGATAAGCAAGTCTTCAGATTCTTTGAAAAGATGGGACTAAAACTGATACATAGCTCAGAAGGTATTCGCGTCAGACCGGGCAAACTGCAGGGAATTGACATAGATATGAACGATACGCCTGACGCATTACCAGCCATGGCTGTAGCAGGTTGCATTGCAGAAGGAACTACCCGCCTTCTTAATGTACCCCAGGCAAGGTTTAAGGAATGTGATCGTATTGCAGCATCAACAAAGGAATTGAGCAAAATGGGGGCCAGGATCGAAGAGATGGAGGACGGACTGATCATTCATCAAAGCAAACTGAAAGGCGCAAGAGTGCACGGGTATGATGATCATCGCATGGTCATGGCACTTTCTGTTGCCGGACTCGCTGCAGACGGTGAAACTATTGTGGATAGCGCCGAAGCGATCGGAGTGACTTATCCTGCTTTTGTTGCCGACATGCAGAAAATAGGTGCGAAAATGCGCCTGGCAGAATCCGGTGAAATATGATCCGTCATCTGCAGTGATTGTGAATATCTGTTCTGACATTATGATAAACCTGTTCCTAAACTATATGTTAACACTGTAAAAATTGAATGATATGATTGGTTGTACACACGGTAATTTGTTTAAAACCACGGTCGCAGGTGGTTCTTACCAGGAGGGATTGAGTATTCACATCCAGGGCATTCCTCCCGGTTATTTCTTTACAGAGGAAGAGATCTATGTTGAACTGATGCTGCGCAAACCCGGACAGGGTGAACTCACATCACCAAGGCGGGAGGCTGACGTGCCTGTCATATACAGTGGTGTGAATGCAGCCGATACCATGCCGGGATTCAAAAATGCCGGCTATACAAACGGAACACCGCTTGTCATTCTGATCCCGAACGTTGACAGACATTTTGAACACATTGAACAATATCAGCTTACCAACAGGACTCCACGGCCGGGTCATGCTTCTTATGCTTCATTCAGGAAGTATGGCATATGGGACGATTCCATCGGAGCGGGAATATTCAGTGGAAGATACACGTCAACGATCGTTGCGGCCGGTTGTATTGCAAAACGGATCCTGAAGGATCACGGTATTGGAGTGGTATCCTTTGTTCGCGAAGCAGCAGGGATCAGGATGAAGGACATGCCCGTAGATGAAATCAGGAGAAAAGCGGCAGCTTACCGTGAAGTCCGCAAACAATATGATCCCATTTACCTTGAATTGTATGCATCCGGAAAAATGAAAAAGGAGATGCGATTCTTTGAGAAAATGGCAATTCTTGCCGACCTGGAAAAACGTATACCTGAAATTAAAAAACCCCAGTATGACGAGGAAGCGGTAAGAAAGCAGTATGACATCAACCCGAAGCTTTTCTGTCCGGATCCTGAAACTGCCGATGCCATGTATGCAGAGATCCTGCGCATCATGAATGAAGGGGATTCTTCAGGTGGTGTTGTTGAGGTTGTTGTAACAGGTGTTCCAGCCGGTATGGGTGAACCGGTTTTTAACAAGCTTGACGGTGAACTGGGCAGGTTGATGAGCATTGGCACTGTCAAAGCTGTTGAGATTGGTTGCGGGACTGAAGCTGCGCGCATGACGGGTTCGAAATGCAATGATGCCATGCGTATGAAGGATGGCAGGGTAGTGTTTATGTCGAATAATGCAGGAGGTATTACCGGTGGACTGACAACCGGTCAGGATATCATTGCACGGGTAACCGTTAAACCAACACCGACCATTGCAAAACCGCAACTGACCATAGATAAGGTGAGTCTTGAAAATAAAGAACTGGCAGCGGTGACACGACGCGATCCCACAATCGTTGCACGGATGTGGCCTGTTGTGGAGGCTTTCACCTCACTGATCATACTGGATACGTATATGCTTCATACAGCCTATCAGAATATGCGTCCGGAATAAAAGGGAATACCATCGACACCATTTATAAGGATTCTCATGATGTACAAAAGACAATGGATCATTTTCCTGCGAATGGAAGAATATGGAAATCATTGAGTGTGCCGCAAAGATGGTAGCAGAAACCGAAGAAAAGGCATAAAACATTGCAAAACTATATAAAGTAACCGAGATTCCTCAACGGTGATCATATTCCGGGCATATTTGGCCAAAGGTTGTAAAATACATATATTTATTGCTCGGAATAAATCTGCCCCAGATCTGTAAAGATCCGGTTGATCCGAAAGACAACAATGGGAAGTTGATTCAGGTATTTTGATAATTCCGTGCCGGGCAGCAGGAACTCAGCAACGGCAATTCAGTTAGAGGCAATTGTTTATTTTATACGATAATGCTTTTTAAAACTTATGGTGGAGCAGTATATGGTGTAAATGCTGCTATCATTACCATGGAGGTAAACATGATCCAGGGTGCCAGTTTTTTTCTGGTCGGTTTACCGGATAATGCAATCAAAGAAAGCCAGTTCCGGATCGAGTCTACGCTGAAAAGTAGTGGTTTTGAAATGCCCAGGCGGCGGATCATCGTAAATATGGCTCCTGCGGACCTAAGAAAAGAAGGTGCCGCCTACGATCTCCCATTGGCCATTGGAATTCTTGCAGCAAGCGGACAGGTGGCTTTCCGTGATCTGAATAAATACCTGATCATGGGCGAACTGTCTCTTGACGGTGGGATAAGGCCCATAAAGGGTGTATTGCCTATTGCCATAGAAGCCAGGAGAAAAGGATACAAGGGTTTTATCCTGCCGGTCAGCAACGCGCGTGAGGCGGCTGTGGTGGACAAGCTGGATGTATATGGGATTGAGCATTTCATGCAGGCTGTTGATTTCCTGTCGGGTAAACTTGATATCACGCCAATAATAGTGGACACAAGATATGAATTTACCCGGCATGTGAATGAATATGATGCGGATTTTCAAGATGTCAAAGGACAGGAAAATGTCAAGCGTGCACTTGAAATCGCTGCAGCCGGAGGACATAATCTCATTATGGTCGGGCCGCCCGGATCGGGAAAAACCATGCTTGCCAGGCGGATAGCCGGAATACTACCACCCCTCACGCTGCACGAAGCCCTGGAAACTACGAAAATTCATTCTGTGGCAGGCAGAATTGGAAAAGATGGTGCTTTAATGAGCAGACGGCCATTCCGCTCACCGCACCATACGATTTCTGATGTTGCACTTGTAGGAGGCGGGGTCTATCCTCAACCCGGAGAGATTTCACTGGCCCATAACGGGGTTTTGTTTCTTGATGAGTTGCCGGAATTTAAGCGCTCGGTCCTTGAAGTTTTGAGACAGCCGTTGGAGGACAGGAAGATTACCATATCGCGTTCAAGGTTTTCAATCGAGTATCCGGCAAGCTTCATGCTTGTGGCATCCATGAATCCCTGTCCATGCGGATTTTACAACCACCCGGAAAAAGAATGTGTGTGCAATCCGGGTATGGTTCAGAAATACCTGAACCGGATCTCAGGACCTTTGCTGGACCGGATTGACATTCATCTGGAAGTGACTCCTGTATCTTTTGATGAGCTTTCAGAAAGCAGGAAAGCTGAGAACAGTGAACACATCAGGGACAGGGTTGTAAGGGCAAGGATGATCCAGAATGATCGTTATATTAATTATCAGGGAATACATTGCAACGCACAGATTTCTTCATCAATGATGCAACGTTACTGCAAAACGGGTCATGAAGGAAGCGCCCTGTTGAAGAATGCAATAAATAAACTGGGACTTTCAGCACGGGCATACGATCGGATCCTGAAGGTTTCCAGGACGATAGCAGATCTGGAGGGCAGCAGCGAAATCAATCCATACCATCTTGCCGAAGCCATCCAGTACCGCAGTCTCGACCGGGCGAACTGGAATAATTGAGTGTGAGTATTTGAGTGTGGGTGTGAGTATTTGAGTGTGGGTGTGGGTGTGAGTGTGGGTGTGTATGGGCACGGGCATGAGCATGGGTGTGTATGGGCACGGGTGAGTTGGAGTAATTGAAGCGTTGGAATGATTGCATATGATATTACATATGATATATAAAGCTGAGTATTGGATGGGCATATGAGGATAATGAAGTGAACGAGGATAAGTAGTGCTCTTCATAATAGATATAAAGGCATAATGCAAAAGGTACCATGTTTCATATTACATCTGAGATGCAATATGTAAAATTTCAGACTGGAAGTGGAAAAAAAGAAAAAACTGCCTTGACATATTGTAAGAAAAATCCTCAGAGCAGCTATTCTGTTATGAAGGATGATCAGAATGATTATTTGAAAAACTTGATTTTTCGTGCCAATGAAGATATTGCAGTCATTGAGAATCTTTATAAAACCGGACCTGAAATCTATCCAAGCTCGATTTGTTTTCATGCCCAGCAAGCTGTAGAAAAATTTCTTAAAGTATTCCTTGTTTTTCATAACGTAGATTTCCCAAAAACTCATGACTTAGAGTTACTTCTTTTCGAATGCCAAAAAATTGACAAGTCAGGTTTCGATTTTAATTTTGGCAGCTTGACTGACTTTGGAGTTAGTATCAGGTATCCCGATGACTTCTTTATGCCAGATAAAGAAGATAGATTTCTTTGTCGAAATATTGCACTGGAGGTAAAGAAGGTTGTGGAGAAGAAAATTATACGATGACATGCCAATTATGAATTCGACATCTTTATCCGCTACCATCATAGGGTAATAACAATAAGGCAAGGAATTATAACTGATTGAGAAATACTATTAATTGAATATCCGGTCAGATTTTCTAACTTTAATCTTTGCATTTCCTATATTATTGCATAAAAATATGTGATTGTGAGATTCATTTTCCAGGTCATACTTCTGTTCATCTTTATAGAAACCGGTTGTCAGCAATCCGGTGTCGACATCGATGCTAACCGCCAGTGGCCGGGTTACAGGGGATTGTTTGCAAGTGGTGTGCTGGATGGGGCAAACCTTCCGGAGATCTGGGATATAGAAGAAATGAAGAACATCAAATGGAAAGCAGAGATACCCGGACTCGGTCTTTCAAGTCCTGTTATATGGGGGGAAAAGGTATTCATAACCACTGCAGTCAGCTCATCCAGTCAGGAAGGCCTTAAGACCGGAATATTTGGAGATGTAGGATCGGTTGATGACAATTCCGGGCACGAATGGAAAATATTTTGCTATGATAAAAATACCGGAAGGTTGATCTGGGAAAAAACAGCACATAAAGGCATACCGGAAATCAAGCGCCATCCCAAATCAACCCATGCAAACAGTTCGGTTGCAACGGATGGCAGCCATGTGGTGGCCTTCTTTGGTTCAGAAGGACTTTACTGCTATGACATGAATGGCCGGCTGTTGTGGGAAAAGGATTTTGGGATCCTTAGGTCTGCCTTCTTTTCTTCTCAGTCGGCCGAATGGGAATTCGCCAGTTCCCCCATCCTGTTTGAGGGAATTGTTATTATTCAGTGTGATGTATTGGAAAATTCATTTTTGGCAGCTTTCGATGCCCGGACAGGAACAGAATTGTGGAGAAACCAAAGAGATGATTATCCGGGGTGGGCTACTCCGAACATTTATTTTTATGAGGGACAACCAAGGATTGTGGTGAACGGATTTCAGCACATGGGCGGATATGATTTTAAAACCGGAGAAGAGATCTGGCGGTTGTCCGGGGGCGGGGACATACCCATACCAACTCCTGTAGTCGGAGATGATCTGATCTATCTCAACAGTGCTCATGGCAGACAATCACCCGTCATAGCGGTCAGGAAGAATGCGTCAGGTGATATAACCTTGAAAGACAACGAAACATTCAACAAGTTTGTAGCCTGGAGCCTTCCCAGGGCCGGAGCTTATATACAGACCATGATCTGTTATCAAGGATGCCTTTACAATTGTCACTGGAACGGGAACATATTCTGCTACAATGCACAGACGGGTGAAGAAATATACAGAAACAAACTGGGCGATGTCAGGAGCTTTACTGCTTCACCGGTGATTTCCGATGGAAGACTATACATTTCTGATGATGAGGGGACTGTATATATTGTACAAACCGGTAATACATTCAGATTGTTGAATACCCTTTCAATTGGCGATGTGTGTATGACCTCACCTGCGATTGCGGACGGAATGATGGTCTTCAGAACCCAGCATTACCTGATTGCTGTTGGTGAAAAGCCCTAATTATAAAGTATGAACATTTGTTTCATTCCAAAAACGGTCATGGCCAGTCCAGATTCACCGGCGCAAATATTCTCTTTGAACAGTAACCGGGTATTTTGCCGATAAATTACTTCTCTCCTGTTTCATTGCGAAAATTTCCGGTGGATATCTGACAAATGCAAAAGCTATTAATTGGTAAGCAACATTCAAACATCCTGCTAAACAGATTCCAGAATCTCTTTCCCGAATGCCATGCATTCCTCCCTTTTCAGGTTGTCGTATTCTGGCATGTTCATGCCCTGCATCATTTTTAGGGAATCGGGATCCAACAAGCCATAAGTGATCCTGCCAAGGAAGAGTTTTAATGGCACGCCGGAAACACCGCACAACTGCGCGAGATATTTGTCGATCAGTGCTGTCTTTTGTTCGGGACCGGGGGGATGTATCCTGTTGCCGCATACAACAAACAAACTACGGACCTTACCCATAAGCCGGACCTGGTTATACTTCATGTACTCCTGAAAAAGTTCAGTTGTTTGTCCGCCCCGGATGGAAGTGCCAACGAAAATGTGATCATAACCCGTCAGGTTCGGATTTTTCCTAACGTCAAAGACATTTGCAATCCCGTCCATGCCTTCCGGGATCCATACTAAGGCATCACGGGATGATCCGCACCAGGTGCCGCATAGAACGGCCCATTTTTTATCGGATTCATTGGGATAGTAATAAAGGGCTGATGCTTTTCTGTGCAAGGCCAGTGCGCTTAAACCCAATACCCCTGTTTTTATAAAGGTTATTTTTTTCATGTTGTAATGAATTGTGGTTGCTTTCAGCCATAAAGTGAAATATTTTGTTCTTTATTATGTTGTTATATATATCTGTTTGCTTTTTCTGAGGTTTCCTGGGACCACACCCCGTAATTCAGCACAATGCATATCCTATGTGGAAATGAATCTTAAGGCAGTCTGGTTTTTTTACGTTAACTTGCAGTCTGTAATTGGTCTCGGAGGCATCATTATCACATTATTGACAACAGTTCAATGACAGTATCACGAGCGTTTCAGGTCTTTGCCAAACCGGTCGGTGCGGTCTGCAACATGAACTGCCGGTACTGCTATTATCTGGAGAAGGAGCAATTGTATCCTGACAGAGGGTCTTATATCATGCCGGATGATGTCCTTCAAGAGTACATTTTACAGCATATACAGGCTTCAACGGAAAAAGTCATTAATTTTTCATGGCATGGCGGAGAGCCAATGGTTGCAGGACTGGACTTCTTTCGCAGGGTTGCTGAACTTCAACGAAAGCACAAACCTGCTGACCGTATTATCATCAATGGTATGCAGACCAATGGTACATTGCTTGATGATGCATGGTGCAAATTCCTGAGTGATGAAAAATTCCTGGTGGGTATCAGCATTGACGGTCCGGCTGAATTTCATGACATCAACCGGATCGACAGGAATGGCGGGCCTTCGTTCGAAAGGGTGCTGCGCGGATACGAACTGTTAAAGAAATATAAGGTGGTCACTGAGATCTTATGCGTGGTACATGCTGAAAATGTCCATCATCCTTTGAAGATATACCGGTTTTTCAAGCAGCTGAAAGCGCAGTACATCACTTTTCTGCCACTTGTTGAGAAGATACCGGGATCTGATGGTAAGGTTACCGAATCCACCGTGCCGGCTGCAGCTTTCGGTGATTTCATGAGTGTGGTGTTTGATGAGTGGGTCAGACAGGATATCGGAAAAATTAAGGTTCAGTTGTTCGAAGAGGCTGCAAGAACGGCATTCAAACAGGAACACACACTGTGCATTTTTAAGGAAACATGCGGAGGTGTCCCTGTTGTTGAACGGAATGGTGATTTCTATTCCTGTGACCATTATGTGGATGCTGATCACCATCTGGGAAACATAGCGGAAACTCCACTTGTCGAGCTGATTGAAAGTGATTCGCAACGAGAGTTCGGAAAGACAAAGCGTGATGCCTTACCGGAGTATTGCCTGAAATGTGAAGTAAAGGATATGTGCAACGGTGAATGTCCGAAGAACCGTTTTATTAATACTCCTGACGGTGAATTCGGACTGAACTATTTATGTGCCGGGTATAAACAGTTTTTCAGTCATTGCCGTCCCTTTGTGGATGCTGTTGCTTCTGAATGGAAATATCAAAATTTACAGAAAAAAATATCTGCCGGCATTAGGGAAGCCTCAAAGAAAAAAATCGGACGCAATGATCCATGTCCCTGCGGATCGGGGAAGAAATACAAAAACTGCTGCATGTAACAGTCATGTTCCAGAAAACGTTATCCTGTGCGGTAAACCAAACCCCTCAGGACAACCTGATCAAATGTATCAAATGCACAAGAACGCTGTCAGGTCCCCAGCTTTTCCTTGAAAAACGCAACGGTCCTCTCCCATGCAAGCTTTGCCGCTTTCTCGTGATACCTGTCCGGATTTGAGTCGTTGTTAAAAGCATGGCCTGCCCCTTCATACATGTAAATATGGTACTCAATGCCTGCTGCCTTTAATGCTTCCTCGAAAGCCGGAATGCCGGCATTTATCCTTTCATCGTTTCCTGCATAATGTGCCATGACGGGTGCTTTTATTTTGGCCACATCCTCGGCTGCGGGCTGGCTTCCATAATAGGGGACTGCTGCATCAAGGTCTGGTGATAGTACAGCCACCTGATTCGTCAGGCCTCCACCCCAGCAGAACCCGGTGCAGCCAACCTTACCGGTGGATAATGGATGCGTCTTAAGGTATTTTACAGCAGCAGCGAAATTCTTAGCTGTGGACTCGCTGTCCAGTTCACGCATCATTGCAGCTGCCTGATTTTCATCGCCTTCAGGTGTACCCCCGAGTGGAGAAAGCGCGTCCGGTGCAATTGACAAAAAGCCTTCCTGTGCCATTCGCCTTGTCACGTCAATAATATGAGGCTGTAGTGCCCTGTTTTCATGAATGACAATAACCCCTGGAAATTTACCGCCAATATCCGGCCTGGCAAGATATGCCCTGACATCACCTGTTTCACCGGGATATGTTATAAATTCAGAAAAAAGACCCGGATCATCCTGAAATCCGGCGGCTTTTGCATATTTCTGATCCAGGAGTGAAAGCACTGAAAGGGCAGCAGCGGTTCCACCGGCATATACTGCCAGCTTCTTCAAAAAGTCACGACGGTTAACCTGACCTTCTTTGTAGGATTCATAGAGTTTCAAAATTTTGTTGTCCATGGTGTTCGTTTTAAGTGGGTGATGATATTTATGGTGATCATTCATTATGTCCATGCCATATATAAATAGCTGACGGGTTAAGTTAATAAAAATCCGGCAAAATAATGAGAGCGATGTCAGTTGTTTATTGCATTTCTTAAAACGGACTGGCAATAGCTTTTACAGGATCGAGCCTGGAAGCGGTAACTGCAGGAAGCAGACCGGCGATCAATCCGATAAAGGTGCTGATGAAAAGACCAGAAACAATGTTATTCCATCCGAGAAAAACATCAAAATCCTGCGCCCGTGCAATATAAGTTCCGGCATATACGAACAACAAGCCAAAAATACCACCCACAATCGACAACAATACAGATTCATACAATACTTCCAGGATAATATAATGGTTCTTGGCTCCCAGGGCTTTCTGTATTCCAATGACAGGGGTTCTTTCCTTAACGGAAACAAACATAATATTGGCGATTCCGAAACCACCGACCAGTACTGCAAAAATTCCGATAACCCAGCCTGCCAGACCGATTATTTTAAAGATCTGGTCAATACCGGCACTCATGAGACTGGTCTGGTTCAGTGCAAAATCATCCTTGGCACTTGGTTTAATACCTCTGATGGCACGCATGGTAAAACGCAGATTTTCTTTCAGTTCGTTGATAGATATTCCCTCGGGCCCTTTAACCCAGATCTGAGGACCGGTGTTCTCATTCTTCAGGTCAGCCATGGTTCCCAAAAAACTTACCGGAATCAGGACAACTTCATCCATACTTCCTCCTCCAAATATGGAACTGCCCTCTTTCGTGAAAATTCCAATGATTGAAGCTTTTCTGCCCCTGATCTGAATTTCCCTGCCAAGCGGATTGAGACCGGAAAACAATTCTTCCGCAACTGCGTTGCCTATGATACACAGGTTTTTACCTGAATTGATTTCAAAAGCGTTGAAAAACCTTCCGGATTGTATGCTGAAACTCCGGACTGTTTCAAATCCGTCACTGGTTCCCCAGACGATCACATTGTCAGCGCTGCGGTCCAGGTATTCAATCCGGGTGGAGATCGCCGCAATAAAACAAATATTGTCCAGACGGGGCATTCGTCTTTTGATTTCTGCATACTCCTGCAGTGTGGTCACCGGCCGGTTCATATATTCCCACCACGGGTATTCCGTTTCTCCTTCTTCAAAGGTCCATGGCCATTTTTCCACAACCACGACATCGTTCCCGAAGGTATCTATTTCCTTGCGGATGTTGTATTCAAGAGAGTCAAGGACAGTAAATATGGACACGATGGAAATGATGCCGATCGTAACCCCGAGCAATGACAGAAAAGTCCTGAGCTTGTTCAGTGTTACGGTACGGTAGGCCGACAGCAGACTTTCACGAAAGATGTATAACCATCGTATCATTTAGGATAAGCAGATTACAATCAGGTTTTAAAAGGATCATGACCATCCCCGTCCGGAGAATAACATTTTTCTCAGGTACAGGGCATTGCAATATCAGATATGCTCTACTATCAGAATGTCTCACGATTTAGGGCACTCCACCTGAGTATCAATCAGGCTAAAACAAAGATAGGAAAGACTTCATTATATTTTAAAAAATTAATATCTTGGTGTCCGACTTTGAGAATATGTATCCGGAAAAACGCTCTGCTTGTTTTGATCAACATAGGGTCAATTTCCCCGATGCTTTGCATCGGAAATACGGATTCAGGATTTTACCCTGGGTCTAAATACCTTCTGTTTGTATAACTTGTATAACGGTTATTGCCGGATCATTTATTTAAATTATGTACTTGTAAAAATTGTAAAATAATGAATGAAATTAAAATAAAATCAGCCCTGGTTTCTGTTTTCAATAAAGAGAATCTGGAAGAACTGTTGTATAAACTCCGTGAGCTGGAAGTAAAGATTATATCTACAGGGGGTACCAGGGAATTCATTGAAAAACTGGGCATACCCGTCACTTCAGTGGATGAGCTTACAGGGTATCCTTCCATTCTGGGAGGAAGGGTCAAGACACTTCACCCGAAGGTATTCGGGGGCATCCTGGCCAGGAGGGATGTTGAATCCGACAATAAAGACCTTCAGAAGTATGAAATACAGGGCATTGATCTCGTTGTTGTCGATCTTTATCCATTCGAAGAAACGGTCGCCGCAGGGGCATCTGATGATGAAATCATTGAAAAAATAGATATTGGTGGAATTTCCCTGATCCGGGCTGCAGCAAAAAACTGGAAAGATGTAGTGATCATTCCTTCAAGGGAGCAGTATGCATTTTTACTTGAAATTCTTGGAAAACAGAAGGGTATATCGAACACTGACCAGCGGAAAAAACTGGCAATAGAAGCTTTTCATATCACATCACATTATGATACCGCCATTTTCAATTATTTAAACGCTACGGGACACAAAGAAGTGTTCAAGAAAAGCGTTGCTCCGGCAAAACAATTAAGATACGGTGAGAATCCTCATCAGCGAGGGACATTTTATGGCAGTTTTAACCAACTGTTTGATCAGCTGCATGGAAAGGAAATTTCATACAACAATTTACTGGATATTGAAGCAGCGCTTTATCTGATTGATGAGTTTACAGAAACCACATTCGCTATACTGAAACATAACAATGCCTGTGGAGTTGCATCAAGACCCGATTTAACCGAGGCATGGAAACTGGCGCTTGCTGGGGATCCGGCTTCAGCCTTCGGAGGCATCCTGATCACTAATGGGACAGTGGACAAATTGACAGCCACAGAAATCGACAAGCTGTTCTTTGAAGTGATCATTGCTCCGAATTACAATTTTGAAGCCCTGGAGGTTTTGAAGAAAAAGAAAAACCGGATCATACTCCTTCGCAAAAAAGCTCCCCTGCCTGTGATTCAGTTCAGATCTCTGCTGAACGGTGTGGTTGAACAGGACCGGGATATCCGGATGGAATCCAGGGACGACATGCAGCCAGTTACAAAGAAAGTCCCGTCTGATGCAGATTATGCAGATCTGGTATTTGCCAATAAAGTCGTTAAAAATAGCAAGTCGAACACTATCGTGCTGGCCAGGAACCGCCAATTACTTGCCAGCGGGGTCGGGCAGACAAGCAGGGTTGACGCCCTGAAGCAGGCAATTGAGAAAGCAGGGATTTACGGTCTTCAGTTGAACGGGGCGGTTATGGCTTCAGATGCTTTTTTCCCGTTTCCTGACTGCGTGGAAATAGCTGATCATGCGGGGATCAGTCTTGTGGTTCAGCCCGGAGGTTCGGTCAGGGACCAGGAATCCATCGATTATTGTGATCAGCACGATATGGCCATGGTTTTCACAGGTGTAAGACATTTTAAACACTAAGTCTGAAACAAAGCAGGCATACCCTTCGTTCATAAGTATGTTTTATTTTATGAATAATTAGCCTGCAAAATATTACCTTTGCAAAATCTTATGATGTAACAAGAATATGGGATTGTTTTCGCTTTTTACCCAGGAACTTGCAATTGATTTAGGTACTGCCAATACGATCGTCATTGAGAATGACAAGATTGTTGTCGACGAGCCTTCAATTGTTGCCATAGATCAGAACAGCAAGAAAATGATTGCTATTGGCAAGGAAGCCAGACAAATGCATGGAAAGACCCATCAAAGCATACGGACTGTAAGACCTTTACGGGATGGGGTGATTGCTGATTTCAATGCCGCTGAAATGATGATCCGCGGAATGATCAAAATGATCAATTCACACAACAGGTTTTTTACGCCTTCACTCAGGATGGTTGTGAGCATACCCTCAGGCAGTACTGAGGTTGAGATAAGAGCTGTGCGTGATTCTTCCGAACATGCAGGAGGCAGGGATGTTTATATGATTTTTGAACCCATGGCTGCTGCCATAGGTATTGGCCTTGATGTTATTGCCCCTGAGGGGAATATGGTGGTTGATATTGGAGGGGGTACAACGGAGATTGCAGTCATAGCATTGGGAGGAATTGTTTGCAATGAGTCCATACGTGTCGCCGGGGATGGATTTACTGCAGACATACAAACCTATATGAGGCATCAGCACAATATTAAAATCGGGGAACGTACTGCTGAGGACATTAAGATTAATGTAGGCGCTGCTATTTCCGACATTGATGACCCGCCGTCAGATTATTTGGTCAGGGGCCCGAACCTGATGACAGCAATGCCAATTGAAGTACCTGTTTCTTACCAGGAAATTGCGCATTGTCTTGACAAATCCCTTACCAAAGTTGAGACTGCTGTTATTTCAGTACTTGAACAGACTCCACCAGAGCTATATGCGGATGTCGTTCAGAAAGGGATCTATCTGGCAGGCGGAGGGGCTTTGTTAAGAGGTATGGGGAAACGGCTGACGGACAAAATCAACATTCCGTTTCATCTTGCTGAAAATCCATTGCATGCCGTTGCCAGAGGTTCCGGTATTATACTTAAAAACCTGACCAAATATTCATCTCTGTTGATCAGATAATATTACGGGGTAAAAGTTTACAGTAAGGATGCGAAAATTATTGCGGTTTCTTATTCAAAATCATTTCATAATCCTGTTTCTGCTTCTTGAGTCATTCTCGTTATTTCTTCTTTTCAGCACAAATCCCTACCAGAAATTTGCGTTTTACAGGTTCTCCCATGGTATCATAAACCATATTTCAACCAGGATCAGTAATCTGGAGGACTATTTATTTCTTTACCGCGAAAATAAAGAACTGCTTGAAGAGAATACTAAATTATATAACCAACTGGCTTCATCGTATTCCGGGACAACTGCAAAAACTGCTGATCGCTTAATTCAGGGAAGTACAGATAAGTATCTGTATGTTTCAGCACGGATCATTAACAATACAGT
Organism: Bacteroidales bacterium; assembly: GCA_016926205.1. Classification (GTDB taxonomy): domain Bacteria; phylum Bacteroidota; class Bacteroidia; order Bacteroidales; family UBA10428; genus UBA5072. Next base: position 4,941 of record JAFGPB010000112.1, on the reverse strand, counting down.
GAACAATCAGTACAATTATATCACCATCAACAAAGGAAGCAGGGACCTGATTGAACCTGAAATGGCAGTTATTTGCAATGATGGTATTGTCGGTTACACCAAAGCCGTATCCATGAATTTCACTATTGTTTTGCCGGCTCTGAACCTGGATTTTATTGTAAGCGGAAAAATTAAAAAGAACGGTTATTACGGGCCTGTAAGCTGGAATGGCTTGAATGCCAATATCATGACACTGGTGGATATACCACATCATGTAGCCCTGAACCGGGGCGATACCATAATTACAAGCGGATATGGCGGCATATTTCCGGAAGGTTATCTGATCGGAACCGTTCAGGATTTTAGGTTAAAAGGAGGCAACTATTTTGAGATCGACCTCACACTTTCCCCTGATTTCAGGAAACTTGAGAATGTGCAGGTGATCAGGTATCATGCAAAACAGGAACTGGATTCTCTTCAGAACTCGATACGTGATGATTAAAGCTGTTCAAAAATATCTGTTGCTCTTTTTAATACTGATCGCAGCTCAGCTGCTGGCTTTTGACAACATTGAATTTTCGGGATATATAAATCCTTATGTTTACATATTGTTCGTTTTGCTGCTGCCTTTTGAGATCCCCAGGGCACTTTTATTGCTCCTGGCATTCGCTTTGGGACTGATTATTGATCTGTTCCTTGGGACGCCGGGAGTACATTCATCGGCTACGGTACTGATGGCTTTTATGCGTCCTGTTATTCTGGTTGTGTTTGCTCCCCAAGATGGTTATCAGAAGGGCACCAATCCAAGGATCGCATGCTACGGGCTCGAATGGTTCGTCAAATATGCCGCAACACTTGTAATCATACATCATTTTACATTATTTTACCTTGAAGTTTTAAGTCTGGATCATTTCATCAACACATTGCTGAGGATTTTGGCAAGTGCAGCTTTTACCCTGTTGATATTGGTACTGAGTCAGTTCCTTGTATTTCGCAAATAATCATGGACCGGTTCGCAAATCGAAAGAATATTGTTTTGCTGATGATCCTTGCTGTATCCGCGGGACTGGTGATGCGATTATTCTACCTTCAGGTTATTGATACCAGCTATAAATTGTCAGCTGAGAATAATTCCAAGCGTATTGAGATCGTATATCCCGCCAGGGGTTTGATCTATGACCGGAATCATGAGCTGCTGGTATACAATCAGCCTGTATACGACCTGATGATCGCACCATTCGAATTACAGGAATTCGACAGCACAGAATTATGTGAAATACTGAAGATTGACATGATGAGGCTTCGTTCGGGAATTCGACGTGTAAAAAATCCGCAATACAGAAGAGAACCTTTCTTAAAACAGATTTCTGCTGAAACCTATGCGGTCCTGCAGGAAAAAATGCACAAATTCCCCGGTTTTTATGTCCGCTCACGAACATTGCGCAAATACAGTAGGGAAATTGCCGCACATCTGATGGGATACGTAGGAGAGGTGGATGAAAAAATGATCGAATCTGACGGTTATTATGTCATGGGGGACTACATAGGAGTCAGCGGTATAGAAGGATATTATGAAGAGTTATTGAGAGGAGAGAAGGGACAGGAAGTCCTGCTCGTGGATGTGCACGGAAGGGTACAGGGCCCTTTCCAGGGTGGCCGCTTTGACAGGAATGCCGTGGTCGGAAGGGACCTTGTATGCACGATCGATGCTGAACTTCAGGAATACGGGGAAAAACTAATGAAAACTTACAAGGGAAGCATTGTTGCCATTGAACCTTCTACAGGTGAAATTCTGTCACTGATATCCACGCCAACGTATGAGCCATCCCTGCTGGTGGGGAGGCCAAGAACCGAAAACTATATCAGGCTTGAAAAGGATACCCTTGAACCTCTGTTCAACCGCGCACTGATGGCAAACTATCCTCCCGGTTCCACCTTTAAACCTGTTCATGCACTGATCGGTCTGCAGGAAGGAGTGATCAGCAGGAATTCATCCTTTTCTTGCGTACAGGGATTTTATGCACGGGGAGTAAGTGTGGGATGTCACTTTCATGAAAGTCCACTGAACCTTGTTGAAGGTATACAGAATTCCTGTAACGCATATTTTTGTAATGTTTTCAGAAACATTATTGACAACCCGGATTACAGCAATCCTGCTGAAGCGTATAACATATGGCGGGATTATGTGATGTCCTTCGGGTTTGGCAGCACCCTGAAATCAGATTTCATCAATGAGCTGACAGGTTTCATTGCACCGTCAACTTATTATGACCATTATTACGGAGAAAACCGATGGAATGCACTCACAGTTATTTCCCTGGCCATCGGACAGGGTGAAATACTGACTACTCCGCTGCAAATGGCGAATCTCGCTGCGACCATTGCAAATAAGGGATATTATTACATTCCGCATACCATTAAAAGCATAGCAGGACTTGACACCATAGAAAACCGTTTTACGGAGAGAATCACAGTTCCTGTGGATACGGCAAATTTTTCCATAGTCACGGAGGGTATGGATCTGGCTGTCAACGGAGGCGCTGGCAGTACAGCAAGAATAGCTCAAATACCGGATGTTATTGTATGCGGCAAGACTGGTACAGCTCAAAATCCTCATGGAAAGGACCATTCGGTTTTTATTGCCTTTGCTCCCAAAAATGAGCCGGATATAGCCATTGCCGTTTATGTTGAGCACGGAGAGTGGGGCGCGTCATATGCGGCTCCGATAGCCAGTTTAATGATTGAAAAGTACCTTAACGGTTCAATTGATCCTGGACGGAAATGGCTTGAAGCAACCATGCTCAGCAGAAATCTTCTTTCAGAGCAATGAAGGATAGACTTTATATCGGGGAAATTGACTGGATCGCGGTAATACTTTACCTCACACTGGTGATATTTGGATGGCTGAATATTTTCGCCGTCTCATATAACAATCAGTTTCGCTCAATATTTGACCTCAGTACGAATTATGGCGATCAGCTGATCTGGATACTCACCTCCTTCGTATTGATTATTTTGCTCTTTGCGGTCGATCACAGGTCTTACTATTATTTTGCCTATCCGGTATACGGGATTGCAGTCATCCTGCTGCTGGCCGTGCTCCTGTTTGGAACGGAGGTGAATAATGCACGTTCCTGGTTCAGGATCTTCGGAGTGAACTTTCAACCTTCGGAATTTGCCAAATTGGCAACTGCGCTTGCTCTTGCAAGGTTTCTAAGTGGATGGGATGTGAAAATCTGGACATGGAAATCTATGCTTACTGTATCTTTGATGATTGGCTTACCTGCAATGCTGATTGCAGTGCAGCCTGACTGGGGCACTGCACTTGTATTTTCAGGTTTTGTACTCCTCTTTTACCGCGAAGGCATGCCGGGTTGGGTAATGGCGATGATGACCTTTTTTGTGGGCATCTTCCTGATCACATTGCTTCTTGTTCCTGCTGATTTAGTTATTATGCTTGTTTCCATTGCCTTTATTGTTTTGGCCCTGTTGAGCCGAAAAACCAAACATGTCATGGTGAGCGCGGCGATTTGTATTGTATTTTACTTCACAACAATGTTGCTGACAGATGTACTGCCCATAGAAGTGACACAATATGAGGTCATATTGATTGCCCTTGCTCTTTCGACCATTGTGTATCTTATTCTGATTTACAAATATAAATTGAAGCGATTGCTCCTGGTTCTGGCATTACTCTCAGGATCAATCGCCTTTTCCTATACCGTCGACTACATGTTTCACAATTTCCTGAAACCCCATCAGCAAATGCGTGTGAACATTTTGTTGGGCAAGGAAACGGATGTTCAGAATGTAGGATATAACCTGAATCAATCGAAGATCGCAATCGGATCGGGCGGTTTCATTGGGAAGGGCTTTCTCAAGGGTACGCAAACCAAGCTTAGTTTTGTACCTGAGCAATCAACGGATTTCATTTTTTGTACGATTGGTGAAGAATGGGGTTTCGTTGGCACAACCCTGGTCATTGTTGTTTTTGTCGCATTGCTCATCAGGCTGCTTTTTCTTTGCGAACGGCAGAAATCAAAATTTGCAAGAATTTATGGATATGGTTTGCTTTCCGTGATCTTTTTTCATTTCAGTGTAAATATTGCAATGACTATCGGACTTTTTCCCGTAATCGGCATTCCACTTCCTTTCTTCAGTTATGGGGGATCTTCATTTCTTGCTTTTACCCTGTTGCTTTTTATTTTCATCCGGCTTGATTCCGTAAGAAAGGTATATGTCATTTAGCAACCCGCATTCAGATGCGATTAAAAGCCTGCAATTTTCCTGTATTGTTTGCCTTCAAGTTCAATTCCGAAAGATCTCGATACATATTTCATCAAAGCCGGGAAAAATGATGAAAAATCTTTTTCAAATTTATCATGCTCTTTAAGCAGTATCTCAACAGCATAATCTGTTTCATCAGGCAGGGTGGTTCTTTCTGACATCCGGTCAAGGATTTCCCTCACTCCGTCAACTGTAGAATATTTCTGGATCCAGTTGTTCTTTATGAAAGACGGGAGTATCAGTTTAACTCCATCCGGCAGGATTTCATAGAACCGGCGAAGGATGCTATGAACATGTATTACATAATCATTGAGAGGTATTGATGAGTAGCGGTCCCACAATGCAATTAGGAAATGATCATAAAAAATATCAATAATAATACCTGAATACTTATGGTATTTATCCATGATCCTGGATTTACTTAACTTCACAACCATGTTTTTATCAGTAAATGAATCAATATGCCGGTGCAGGATGATGCCTTTCCTGATCATGGGGGAATATTCATTGAATTCATAACCTTTCACATAGTCACCTATGAAGTTGCCAACAATAACCTCCTCATTGTCACCTGACAAAAAGATGTGAGCCAAATAATTCATAATGCTTGTACACCAGATGTTACTAAGTTAGTTAATCGTCCATTATCATACAATAACAAACATCATAACTTAT
>JAFGPB010000111.1 GCA_016926205.1 Bacteroidales bacterium | reverse complement strand
GAGGTTCCCATTCCCCGAACTTTTCGATATGAACTTTTACCTGGGGTTCAGACTGGTACATTTCATTCATATTGTAATACCAGGCCAGGTATTCCGAATCGCCGCCGCCCCGGGTGGTGATCAGGAAACGGTTTGACAAATTCCCAATGGACATGGCCTGGTCCCTGGGAGAAGGTTTATCTCCGCCCTGGGGATCCATGGGTATCCATCCGTAATTGGGCAGGTAAACTTCCGGCCAGCGGTGCCAGGATTCATCCAGACTGGCATCATCACCCCGCACAACGAGTGCCCCTGCATACCGTGCTGGAAGTCCTGCTGCACGGCACATGGATATAAAACTGAAGGTATATTCCGAGCAGGAACCGGTCCTGCGCTGCAGAACCACTGGTGCGGCATTCCAGCCTCCCGCCATTTCATATTCAAGGGTATTGCGCACATAATTGAAGATTTTACGTGCCATCCAGTAAGGATTTGTTTCATTGCCGACAACTTCCCTGACCTGGTTCTGTATGTAAGGATCGTCCGTCTGGTATTTGCTCCCGTTTGTGGTATACAGCCGGGAAATATTGCCGGGTATGGATTCCAGCGGACCTACCTGGTCAGGATCAATGAAATACCTGATGGCTGAAATTTCTGCATCTACCATCATGATCGATTGTACGACCGTATTCGGCGGAACGTCCTGATAACTGAAAGAGGCTACCGGTTGCTGCCAGCGATCGTTTATTCTCTTATAGTTCTCGGGCGTAAATAATTGATTAAAGATTTTTTGATGAGGCATGTCTTCCGGCATGGCAATAAAAACATCAAGACTTTTCAGGTTCCCCTGTCCGTATACTTTAACCTCATGTGTCAGAGTTATACGTGCGCTTCGTGTATCCGTCAGCCTGAAATGCTCTTCGTCCATACGTACAATCCGGTACAGGGAATCAGTCTGATAATCCACATTCCACAGGTCACTGCCATCCCATGCCAAACCTCTTGAATAGGGACCGGGAGCATCAAAGATCATGATCACTTCACCTGTAGCAGGATCAATCATATAGATTTCATCCAGGTTCCGGTCGCTGCTCCAAAGATATCTGCCGTCAAATGCGAGTCCGTTCACCGATTGGGCCGGACCATTTAGAGTCTTAACTGCAGTGCCGTCGCAAAGATCAATTTTTATGATTGTATTGTCTCCGGCATCACCCAGCCACAATGTAGTGCCGTCCCACGTCATTCCATCCGGATCAGCGCATGGCGTATCGATAGTCCATAGTATGGTTCCGTCCTCCGGATCGATCCGGAAGATCTTGTCCTGTTCCCTGTCAACATTCCAGAGGTTTTTCCCATCCCAGGCCAATCCGGTCGGCCAGAAACCGGGGGAGGGGATTTGATGCAGGACTTCCCCTGAAACGGGATCTATTTTATAAATGATATCGGTTTTATAATCTGCAACCCACAGGTCTTGGCCATCGAAAGTCAGACCGGTACAGAAATTTGCGGGCAATGGAAAAGACTGTATGATCCTTCCCGGATGAGCTCTGAGACCGGGGACCATAAAAAACAATGCAAGTATGAAAACAGAAAACTTCCTGATTGCTTTCATCTTCAACGGTTTTTAGATGTTTGAATCACCAGGGGCCGGATTCATATAAAGTGAAGTGATCCTGTGCTCCATGATACGGTTATTAAGTTTTTCCGGACCAGACAATTCAATGTTTGAACAAACTGATGCAACAATAACGGACATGAGTTCTTCCCTTTCTTTAGCGGGAATGCAGGATGGCCTGTTCGACATCCTCAATGATGTCCCTGATATTTTCGAGTCCGACAGACACCCTGAGCATCCCTCCCGTTATGCCGGATTCCTTCTTTTCTTCAGGTGTCAGTTTTGAATGTGTTGTCGTGGCAGGATGTGTAATCGTCGTCCGGGTGTCTCCCAGATTTGAGGTAATGGACATAATTTTCAAAGCATTGACAAATTTCATGGCACGCTCCGAACCACCTTTCAACTCAAAACTTACGAGTCCGCCGCCCAGTTTCATCTGCTTTCTGGCCAGTTTGTACTGCGGATGTGAAGGCAGAAAGGGATACCTGACCCTTTCTGTATCCGGATTCTTCTCGAGATATTGCGCAAGTCTGAGCGCATTCTGACTGTGTTTTTCCATTCTTACCGAAAGTGTTTCCAGACTTTTTGAAAGCAGCCAGGCAGTATGGGGGGACATGGTTGGACCGGTAATTCGTGCCACCTGTCTCACCTCCCGGATATATTCAGCACTTCCCAGTATGGCTCCACCTATTGTACGGCCTTGACCGTCAATAAATTTGGTTGTTGAATGAATGACCAGGTCGGCACCGAAGCGAATGGGATTCTGAAGATAGGGTGTGGCAAAACAGTTGTCAAAAAGAAAATACAATCCCTTTTTCTGAGCCAGCCTGCCAAGCGCGGCCAGATCGAGGATATCCAGACCCGGGTTGGCAGGACTCTCGGCATAGAGGATTTTGGTCATCGGCAGGATCTTTTTTTCAACCTGTTTCAGATCATCCATACCTGTATAAGTATGAGAAATCCCCCATTTGGAAAGGATCTGTGTGATCAGCAAATGAGTTGTGCCAAAAATGTTGCGGCTCACCAGAATATGGTCTCCCGGACGAAGAAAAGAGAAAAATCCGAGAAATACCGCAGCCATTCCCGATGAAGTGGCTATCCCGTCTTCGGTTCCCTCCAGTTTACAGAGCTTGTTAACCAGCTCATCGGTATTCGGATTTGAATACCGTGTGTAAATGTTTCCCTCGCGTTCCTCGGCAAAAACTGCCTGTGCTTCTTCAGCAGTATTGAAGATAAAGCTGGATGTTTCAAAAACAGGCACACTGTGCTCCCGATGGAGCGATTTTTCAGCCTGCTGCCTTACGGCATGCGTTTCAAAATGAACTGTTTTGCCCATAAGATCAGTATGTTTGATTCACCTGGTCATTCAGGTGATATTTCCTTTTTTGCTTTCTTTGAACCCGGTGCCTTTCTGGCCGGAACAGTCTTTTTTACCGGTTTTGCTTCAGGCTCTTCAGTTTTCTTTTCAACGGTCTTTTCAGGTGCTTTCAATTCCGGCTTGTGGACATGTCCCTTATTCCTCTTTCGCCTAACACCGTAAGAACCTTTGAATAATTTACCCCGTCTTGTTTTCTGGTCACCTTTACCCATATTTTACAGATTTAAAAGATTATCGATTTTGCTAAATTTATGGATTCATCTTGTATTTTTTCCTGAATTTGCCCTGATTTTTTAAATTTTTTATCCTGAAATCAGAATAACCTTTTGATCAGGTTGATGATCAGCGTCAGGATCAGGCTCAGAACAATCGTTGTGGTGATGGGTATGTACAGTTTAAAATTCTCCCGTACAATCCTGATATCACCCGGAAGATGTCCCAGAAAACGGAATTTACCGCCTGAAAAATAAAGAACGGCACCAATGAGTACCAAAAATATCCCGGTAATCATGATGTATTTGCCGACGGATTGATGCATGGCCTGACAGGTTCATTTTATGTAAAATTAACCAATAATATGATGGCTTCCGGATTGTATGGCCATATTCTATTTGATTCGGACGGTACACTTTCAGATCCACGCAAGGGCATTTTCAATGCAAAGGTGCACACGGCAGCATGACCCATCATCTGGCGAGCTTTTTCAGTATCTGTTTCCCTTTGCTTT
>JAFGPB010000110.1 GCA_016926205.1 Bacteroidales bacterium | reverse complement strand
GAGGGGGATTCGAACCCCCGGTACCAGTTACCCAGTACGACAGTTTAGCAAACTGTTGGTTTCAGCCACTCACCCATCTCTCCGGGTGCTGAAAGAATATCTTTTCGTCCTGCTTTGAAAAGGGAACAAAATACCCTTTTTCAAAGCAGCACAAAAGTATAAAAACTGTTGTCAATCACAAAACAATACAGTCAAATTGTTCATCTTAAGTGATGAGTACGTTTAATGTAAAATTGGAATCGTTATTCGGTGGGATTTTACATCAGAAAGGCACTTCATCCTGGTAGTCAATGTTGCCGGAATCATCCTCTCCGGAATTGTCATTTTTATTCTCATTCATCTTCGATTCGCGCGTAACGGCTACAGGTTGCATTTCAAGTTCTGAAAGCGGGGTCAGGAAGGATTCTTCAAGCTCGACGAATTTGGCGAATTCGTCCTTGAACTTGAGAAAGATATCACCAATGGGCCCGTTCCGGTGCTTGGCAAGAATGATTTCAGCCAGTCCGCGCAGGGAATTTCCGTTTTCATCCTCAAGAAGGCCGTATTTTTCCGGGCGGTGAATGAAGATTACCATGTCTGCATCCTGCTCTATTGCACCGGATTCCCTGAGGTCGGAAAGCTGGGGGCGCTTGGTTCCGGAACGGATCTCAACTGACCGGTTCAGTTGGGACAGGGCAATAACAGGTATATCAAGCTCTTTGGCAATGCCTTTAAGTGCCCTGGAAATGTTACTGACTTCCTGTTCCCGGTTGCCCTTGGCATCTGGTGTTCCGGCCATCAGTTGCAGGTAGTCGAGAATCAGGATGTCTATATTGAACTGCCGTTTAAGTCGTCTGGCTTTTGCCCTCAGTTCAAAAATGGATATGGCCGGTGTATCATCGATGTAAATTGGTGATCCCAGCAACTGCTTGATCTTGTAATCCAGTTGTTCCCATTCAAAGTCTGCCAGTTTGCCATTGCGGATGCGGTGAGAGGGCAGTTCGGTCTCGGAGACGATCAGTCGGTTTACGAGCTGCATAGAGGACATTTCGAGCGAGAACAATGCAACGGATTTGTTGTGTTCAATAGCCATATTGCGGGCCATGGTCAGTACAAATGCAGTCTTCCCCATGGAAGGCCGTCCTGCAACAATTACCAGATCGGATTTTTGCCATCCGTTGGTCAGGCGGTCAAGCTTTGTAAATCCGGACGGAATCCCGATCAAGCTGTCAGCACGTTTGCTTGCTTCTTCGATCTGCACAAGTGCTTCCTTTATCAGGACACTGATTTTCTGGGATTCCTTTTTAATGTTGCCCTGACCGATATTGAACAACTCTGCTTCAGAGAAATCAAGCAGATCGTCTACATCCGTGCTGTCATCAAATGCCCTGAGTTGAATTTCTGAAGAGACCCTGATAAGCTCGCGCTGAATGAACTTCTGGGCCACAATCCGGGCATGGAATTCGATATGAGCCGCTGAAGCTACCCGTGTGGTAAGCTGGGAAATGTAAACCGGTCCCCCGACTTCATCCAGCTGTTTCTTTTTTCGCAGTTCTTCAGTTACCGTAAGCAGATCAATGGCTTTATTTCCCGATGCAAGATCGGTAATTGCCTGAAATATCTTCTGGTGTTCCTCTTTATAAAAACTATCCGGCTTAAGGATATCAATAACTTCGAGTATGGCGTCTTTTTCGAGCATGATGGCACCCAGTACAGCTTCTTCCAGTTCCACCGCCTGGGGTGGAAGCCTGCCAAGGTCGAGACTTACGGGGGTCAGTATTGAATTGTTACCGGATGATTTTTTCTGGGCCATTTTGTTGATCAGGTGATTTAATGGAGACAATTGAATGGTCCAAAAATAAGAAATAGATGTCCGGTGAACCTGTCGATAAACCAATTTGTTTTAAACACTTTACGAACTGAAGGATTTACTTTTTGTTGAAAAAAATCACCGTCTTGTTTTTGAAATTTTTAAAGCCTTAATGCCATTGCTTTTACAGAAACATCAAAGTCGGGATTTCATATTGTTAAAACAAATTTTTCACCTTGCAGATAGTATATAAATGTCTAATTTTATATATTCTGATCAATCTATAATGAAATCCAACGGTCAAATGAAAACGGTAAATTTTCTGGATTTAAGATTTTTATGGAGATCGTTTTCATATATCATTGCATTTGCCATACTTGTGGTTACGATCTCGTGCAAAAAAGAGATCGACAACGATGATCCTTCACCCTTCATACCGGTACCTCAGGGGACAACCCTGACAACATTAGCCATTTACAGTAGTGCAATGGATACCATTGTACATTATTCGGTATACCTGCCACCGGGATATGATACCAGCGATATTGATTATCCGGTGTTGTATCTTTTACATGGTATGGGAGGAAATCATCGCGACTGGATCAACAATGGCATGGCCGGTGTGATGGATGTCGCTATTCATTCCGGTTATTCCAGACCTTTGGTCGTGATCATGCCTCAGGGATTTACTTCATTTTACTGCAATACCAATGGATTTTTGTATGAAGATTTCTTCGTACAAGAATTCCTTCCATATATGGAAGCGAATTACCGAATTAAAACCACACGCAATAACACGGCCATAGCAGGCTTATCTATGGGAGGCTATGGCTGTACTTACCATGCATTCAAAAGGCATGAAAAATTTGGAAGCTGCTATGCCATGAGTGCAGCTTTGGCCACTGTTGCACAACTTCCCGATATCCGCGATGTGGTCAACGCAAAAACACCTGAAGAACTTCAAAATATGCCTGCCTATACAATGGAGGTTGGCAGTCAGGACTGGCTGGTGCTTAATGGCAATGTCGCATTCCATACCTACTTAACGGGTAAAGGTATTGAGCACAACTATATAACAAGACCGGGAACACATGACTGGAATTTCTGGATGACCTGCCTTCCCAAAGCTGTTGACTTTTTCAGCAACTACTTCGATTAAAAACAACTGATCTTAATAGTTTTCTAAACAATCGTTTTCATTAATATGAACGGGGTCGTTGATACGTTCTCAATATAGGTCATCACATTCATTGTCATTTGGGGAAACCGGTAAGTCCATATAATTATTAAATTTGAGATATAAAAGGTTGTAAGGGGTGCTGAGCTTTCCAAATGCGAAAATCAATATAGGATTGCGGGTGGTGGAGAAACGCCCGGACGGTTACCACAATATTGAAACTGTTTTTTACCCGGTAAATCTTTGCGACATGCTGGAATTTGTTCCTCTGGATTCTCCGGGAAAGGATATTCATTTGACAGTTACCGGGGAGAATCTTCCGGCACGGTCTGAAAATAACCTTTGTATTAAGGCTTACCGGCTGCTAAAAAACGATTATGCACTTCCCCCGCTTTCGGTTCATTTGCATAAGATCATCCCGATCGGTTCCGGTCTTGGCGGCGGATCTTCAGATGCTGCTTTTATGCTGAAAGAACTGAACGGATTATTTCATCTTGGCATTTCCGAAAGCGGCTTGCATAGTTATGCATCGACACTGGGAAGTGATTGTGCCTTCTTTATTAAAAACAAGCCGGTATTGGGTTATGGCAGGGGAAACAGGTTTGCTGACATCAATATTAAATGGGAGGATTTTGAGATTGTGATAGTGTGTCCGGGAATCCATATCAATACTGCAGAAGCATATGCAGGAGTATCGCCGCAAAAGCCCTGTATTTCATTGGAAGAATTGATGAAGCTGCCGCCGGGTGAATGGGGAAGGCTTATTCAGAATGATTTCGAAATTTCTGTATTTCAAAAATATCCGGTCATTGCAAAGATCAAGAAGAAATTATACGAACTGGGAGCAATATATGCATCCATGTCAGGCAGTGGTTCGTCAGTCTATGGTTTGTTTGACCGGGCTCCGGAAGTTAAAGGTTTATTCAAGGGTATGTTTTTCTGGAAGGGTTCCCTGAATGCGGGAGTTTAGAAACTGCATAAAGTCTGCGCGTATTTAGATGTCGATGAATTCCGGATTTCGGGCATTATTCAATGGTTACAGTCATTATTCCTCAGTCCGGTTCAATCTCTATCATCACCTTGCCTTTGGGTACCTTATCACCTGATCTGACATGGATCCGGGCAACTGTGCAGGACACCGGAGAAGCGATCACATTCATCATTTTCATGGCTTCGAGTATGAGCAGCCTGTCATTTTGCTGAACATGGTCTCCTTCCTTAACGAACACTTCCCGGATGGTCCCGGGTATGAAGGAAGAAATCTGTTTATCATCCGGTTTGGCCCATCGGTGCCTGTTCCTGAATTTTTTTGTCAGTATGGTTGACATCGTCATACCGTTGACCGTAAATTCGACCATTTCGGATTTTGTATCTCGGGACTTTTCTGTTTTTCCGTTATCCATGGAAAAAAGTGTTAGAAGGGAGGAACACCGTGTTTTTTATTCGGAAGACTTATGGTTTTGTCCATTGAAAGTTCCAGGGCATGAAGCAATATGTCTCTCGTTTCTGCAGGCTCTATGACAGAGTCAATATAACCCTTGGATGCAGCGACGTATGGGTTTGCAAATTTTTCCTTGTATTCCTGCACCTTTTGCAGTCTCATTTTCTCAGGATCTTCAGCTTCACTGATCTCTTTCCGGAAGATGATGTTGGCTGCACCTTCGGGTCCCATCACAGCAATCTCCGCAGTCGGCCAGGCAAATACAAAATCCGCCCTAAGATGTCTTGAACCCATTGCAATGTAACCTCCTCCGTATGCTTTTCTCAAAATAATCGTCAGCTTGGGTACTGTAGCTTCACTGTATGCATAAAGAATTTTGGCCCCGTGACGGATCACACCGGCATGTTCCTGGTCAATTCCAGGCAGGTATCCGGGCAGGTCGACAAATGTGACGATGGGAATGTTGAATGCATCACAATACCTGATGAAACGTGCAGCCTTATCAGATGAATCAACATCAAGAACACCTGCCAGCACGAGGGGCTGGTTGCAAACAAATCCACAGGTTACCCCGTTCATTCTTCCAAAACCGATTACCATGTTTCTTGCCCAGTGTTCATGGATCTCAAAGAAATCGGATGAATCAACCACGGCTTTCACAACATCCCTTACGTCGTATGGTTGTGCAGGATCATCAGGGACAATGTTTTCTATCTGGCAGTCATGGCAGGGAGGTTTGGATTCAAGCTTCTTAGCCTTTACGCAGTTGTTGCTCGGTATCAGTGATATGAGTTTTTTAATCTGATCGAAACATTCAATCTCGCTGGAAGCAAAGAAGTGGGCATTTCCTGAAATTTCACTGTGAACGCGCGCACCTCCAAGGTCTTCCATGGAAATTTCCTCACCCAATACGGTTTTGATCACTTCGGGTCCGGTGATAAACATTTTGGATATGTTTTCCACGACGAAAACAAAATCCGTAAGCGCAGGGGAATATACTGCCCCGCCTGCGCAAGGTCCGAGAATCACTGATATCTGAGGTATGACACCGGATGAAATGGTGTTTCGAAAGAATATTTCCCCATAACCTGCAAGTGAATTGACCCCTTCCTGAATCCTGGCGCCACCGGAATCATTGATGCCGATCAGAGGGACTTTCAGTTTCAGGGCATGTTCCATGATCTTGACAATTTTCCGGGAATGCATGAGACCCAGGGATCCTCCCGCTACCGTGAAGTCCTGTGCAAAAATGCAGACTGGCTGTCCCGTTATGGTCCCTGTCCCGATAATGACCCCATCTCCGTGCAGCACTTTCTTTGCCATGTCAAAATCCCTGGCTTCATGTTGTACAAACATGTCATATTCCTGAAAGGACCGGTCATCAAGAAGAGCATTGATCCGTGCACGGGCCAGCATTTTACCCAAAGCAACCTGTTTTTCCGATGCTTTTTCACCGCCACCCTTCTGAACTTCCTCCCTTTTCTTTTTCAGCTCTTCGATGTGTTTTGTGAGTGCCATGGTTTACAGATTTATTTTAAAACTGTTTATATGCATGAAATTTTCTACAGAAACGAAATACAAATATAATTTCAAAATCGGCAATTTCAAATTCAGGGATCCTATCAAAGTCCCAATCTCATGATCTCATGATCTCATGATCAACCTACACGTGTTTCCTTACACAATGGATTGAAGCCGGGACATTTCCGGATCTGCAAAATTTAAAGTCTTCAAATCTCCGGATCTGCAAAATTTAATGTCTATAAATCTCCGGATTTCTAACGCTCAAGGTCTCCGAATTTTTAAATCCAAGCAGCTATAAATCCCCGGGTCTCTATATATTATCTCGGCGCAAGTCTGAAAAGGAATACGGCTATTATGGCAAACAGTATGTTCGGGATCCAGACTGCCACTAAAGGAGTGAGTGTGCCACTGATGGCAAATTGTGATGAAAACTGCATGAATACGATGTATGCAAAACTGATCAATAGTCCTAAGCCAAGCTGCATGCCGATGCCACCCTTTACTTTCTTTGATGATACGGAAACTCCAATAAGAGTCAGAATAAATGCTGAAAAAGGAAATGAGAAGCGTTTGTGTTTTTCCAATAAGGAAAGACTAATGTCCTGATTTCCCTGCAGTTTTTGTTCCTTAATGAATTGATTGAGCTCTCCCAGGTTCAGTGCTTCCACTGCATCATCTCTTCGCCTGAATTCTTCGGGGGTGATCGTCAGTGTAGTGTCGATCCGCTGTCCGGATAGGATTTCCTGATGGTCACTTTTGTAATTGCGGATATAATAGTTGCTGATCCTCCATTTATTCTGGGTTGAATCCCATCGTATTTCATCCGAAAGGAGTTTTGAAACAAGCTCCCCGTTATTGTATTTTTCAATCGAGAACCTCCTTCCGCTGTTGGTTAATGTGTTAAAACTTTCCATATAGATGAATACCCCGGGTTCAATCTGCTTGTGTATGTTTCTTTCGCTGACCAGCCTCGGTGAATTGTAGTAATAAATTTCCTCAAACTGCATCATGCGGCCGGTTGAGTGCGGAATTACAAAATTGTTCAATAAAAATGCAAGAAGAGTAAGTACGAAAGCGGAGATGAAATAAGGGATCAGTAGCCTCCTGAAACTCACGCCGCTGCTGAGTATCGCCGTAATTTCCGTGTTATAGGCCATGCGTGATGTGAAATAGATCACGGATACGAATGTGAAGAGTGGACTGAACAAAACAACGAAATAAGGGATAAAATTCAGGTAATAGTCAAAGATAATCTTGTCAAGCGGAGCATGACTTTCCATAAAATCGTCAATTTTCTCCGAAATGTCAAATACGACAGCAATAAGTATGATTAAAACAATGGTAAAGAAAAAAGTTCCCAGGAACTTGCGAATGATGTACCGGTCAATTATGGTAAGTTGGGCTTTTGTCATAGTCTTATGGTGACTCTTTTTACCATTTCGTTCTTCCAGGGATGAAAATCACCTTCCAGAATCCTGTTCCGGGCTTCATCCATCAACCAAAGATAAAAACTTAAATTGTGAAGGGAGGCGATTTGTGCGCCGAGAATTTCATTGGAAATGACCAGATGCCTGAGATATGCCTTTGAATAATAATGGTCGGCAAAACAAGTCCCTTCAGGATCGACAGGGGTAAAATCATTCTTCCATTTGTTATTTCTGATGTTGATAATGCCATTACGGGTGAAGAGCATACCATTTCTCCCGTTCCGCGTCGGCATGACACAATCGAACATATCTATACCCAATGATACTGCTTCCAGAAGGTTCGCCGGTGTACCCACTCCCATAAGATATCTGACTTTCTCTTCAGGCAGAATTTCCGTAACCAGGTCAACCATTTCGTACATCTGAGCCTCGGGTTCACCGACCGCCAGGCCTCCGATTGCATAACCCGGTGCAGCATATTTGCATACTTCGTAGGCTGAAGCTTTTCTCAGATCATGAAATACACTGCCCTGCACGATGGGGAAGATGTCCTGTTCATATCCGTACAGCGGGGAAGTTCTGTCAAAGTGTTCCATTCCTCTTTTCAGCCATTGATGGGTCAGTTCAACTGATTTTTCTGCGGTATTGTGATCTGCCGGGTATGCTGTGCATTCATCCAGCACCATCATGATATCGGCACCAATAAGTCTCTGTATTTCAACTATGTTTTCCGGTGTGAAATGGTGTCTGGAACCGTCAATGTGAGAACTGAACAGTGCTCCTTCAGCCGATATTTTTCTTCTGTCGGCCAATGAAAAAACCTGGTAACCACCGCTGTCGGTCAGAATGGCTCTGTCCCAGTTCATGAACCTGTGGATCCCGCCTGCTTCTCTGATAATGTCAGTCCCGGGGCGCAAATACAGGTGATAGGTGTTGCCCAGAATGATCCGGGACTGCAGGTCATCTTTCAATTCCCGCTGATGAACGGCCTTAACCGTGCCTCCTGTGCCAACCGGCAAAAAAACAGGTGTTTTAATTTCTCCGTGAGCGGTCCAAATCCTGCCAGCCCTCACTCTACAGTCAGCAGATCTTGTCAGCAATTCAAATCTCATTCTGAACCTGTTTGGCCGCAAATATATCGATTAATAACAATACATTGTGCATTACTTGAAGTTTGGTGATTTGGTTTAGATCAAAATCTTTAATATTATTGTCGCTTTCCAAAAACGCGTTATCTATGTTGAAGAACTTTGGTTCAGGTACTGTGGTTCAAGAGCTTGCCCTATTTGTCATATTCCTTTTTGCCTATGCGATTCAATTGATTTATTACCTTGGAGTCTATCTGAAGTTTGTAATGTACAGGAAGAAGAAAGAAAAGCCGCATAGTCAGCCGGTATCCGTCATCATATGTGCACGCAACGAAGCAGAGAATCTGAATACGCACCTTCCTTTCGTTCTGGAACAGGATTATGATAATTTCGAGGTCATTGTGGTAGATGATTGCTCGACCGATGATACTGAAGATGTATTGACCCTGTTCAGAAATAAATATCCGTTATTGAAAACCACAACGATCAGGCGTGATGAGAAATTCTCAAACGGAAAGAAGCTTGCTCTCATCCTCGGAATAAAAGCTGCCAGGCATGATCTCCTCCTGTTTACGGACGCCGACTGTAAACCCGAAAGCAATCAATGGCTCAGGATGATGGCTTCAAACTTTACAACGGACGTCAGCATCGTTCTGGGTTACGGGGGCTATTTCCCGGAGTCCGGATTGCTCAATCAGTACATTCGCTATGATACCCTGTTCATAGCCCTTCAGTATTTCAGTTTTGCAATCTGTAAAAATCCCTATATGGGAGTGGGAAGAAACCTTGCATACAAGAAATCTCTTTTTTATTCAGGGAAAGGATTTTCAAGTCATCTTCACCTTGCATCAGGTGATGATGATCTGTATGTAAATGAACACGCCACCGGACGGAACACCGCTGTTGAATTCTCAGCAGAAAGCCATACCCGCAGCATTCCCAAACAAACAATTGAAAAATGGGTTCTCCAGAAAAAGCGGCACTTTACTACCAGCAGGTACTATAAAGTGAAACACAAATTTTTAATCGTAGTCGAACCTTTCAGCAGGTTATTGTTCTATGCAGGTTTCTTTTTGTTGTTATTTTCAGAAGAACTCTTGCCCTTCATTATGGCTGCATTTGGAATAAGGCTGCTGACTCAGCTTATTGTTATTAAAAAAACAATGATTCGCTTGAATGAGAAGAATTTATTAATAAATTCGCTGTTTTTTGATTTCATATCATTGTTTGTTAATTTTGGTTTGTATTTATCGAACCGCTTCAGACCCCTAAGGCATCAATGGAAATAAACACCAATCTTTCTGACAAAGCGAAACATGATTACAAGCTTGTGAGGCGGGCAATTGCGGGAGATCAACGGGCTTATGCCGAACTGATGGACCGTTACCGTGATGCCATTTATTACATGCTGCTGAAAATGGTCAACAATGCCAGTGATGCGGAGGACTTGACGATCGAAGCATTTGGAAAAGCCTTTAAGAACATCATGCAATATGCTCCCAATTACGCTTTCAGTACCTGGCTCTTTAAGATCGCAACCAACAATTGTATTGATTTCATACGCAAGAAAAAAGCCAGTCATGTATCACTGGATCATACGAACGAGGAACATGAAAGGGCTACAAAAGACATTCAGGCATCCATTCCGGATCCGGAAGAAACACTAATTAACGATCAGAAGATGAAGCTTATGCGTTCGCTGGTTTCCAAGCTTAAACCGCGATACCGCAAGCTGATCGAATTGCGCTATTTCAGTGAGCTTTCCTATGAGGAGATCGCAGAGGAGCTTGAGTTGCCCATTGGTACTGTCAAAGCACAGCTGTTCAGGGCGCGTGAATTGCTTTATAATATCCTGAGACATACGAGCGGTAAGATGTAGCCCTGTATTTGGGGATAACGTGGCTTATCATGCAGATTATCTATAAATACTTTGATTCACTTGAGCAGAATCAGAAGGAACAGCTTGCAGGACTTGAGGACCTTTATTTCCGGTGGAACCAGAAAATCAATGTGATATCCCGGAAAGATATCAGGAACCTTTATATACATCATGTTTTACACTCCCTTTCAATTGCCCGTGTGATTTCATTCAGACCAGGAACTGTTATTATCGATGTAGGCACGGGAGGCGGTTTCCCGGGTATTCCACTTGCGATTTTATTCCCGGAGACAAGATTTCTTCTGGTTGATTCGGTTACAAAGAAGCTTATTGTTGTAAATGCTGTAATTCAGGCCCTGCAACTATCGAATTGCGAAGTGCGCAACAATCGAATTGAAGATCTGGAAGATAAGGTTGATTTTATCGTATCGCGCGCAGTTACGGAGTTGTCTGTCCTGTATGCCTGGACCCGGAAAAACATCAAACCGGGAGGATTCAATGAGCTTTCAAACGGATTGCTGGTTTTGAAGGGTGGTGACCTGAGCGCCGAATTAGCCGGTATAAAGAGCGATGTTAAAATCTTCAACCTGAATAATTTTTTTGATGAAAGATACTTTGCAGGAAAGAAGCTGATCTTTATGCCGGTGTAAATAAACTCCTGAATGGCTCTTACTGCTGCCATGAATAATTTCGGGACTCAGATTCAGACTGGTTTGAAAGTCCGTTGCAGGAAATTGCTTCTGAATGATTTCACACATAGAATCTATCGCTTTGATGTAAACAACAGATCCATTTAAATGTTAATAATGTGATGAAAGAATTCAAATGGTTTTTTCATAATAATCGATCCATATTTTGTAATTTTACTAAATCTGAATATGATGATACAATTGAATGAAGGCTCTAAAGCACCTGTTTTTAAGGGAAAGGACCAGGACGGAAAAGGATTAAGCCTGGACGATTTTATTGGCAAAAAGGTTATATTGTATTTCTATCCCAAAGACAATACACCGGGATGTACGGATGAAGCCTGTAATTTGAGAGATAATTATGAAGCTCTGTTTTCAAGAGGTTTTGCCATTATCGGTATAAGTCCTGACAG
The DNA here is from genome assembly GCA_016926205.1 of Bacteroidales bacterium. Taxonomy (GTDB): domain Bacteria; phylum Bacteroidota; class Bacteroidia; order Bacteroidales; family UBA10428; genus UBA5072. Next base: position 2,727 of record JAFGPB010000110.1, on the reverse strand, counting down.
TGAAAAGTCACATATGAATTTCAAAAAGAAGTATCAACTGCCTTTTAGCCTGATCGCAGATCCTGATAAGCAAATTATTAAAGCTTACGGAGCATGGGGGGAGAAAAGCATGTACGGGAAAAAATATGAAGGAGTATTGCGTACTACTTATGTTATTGATGAAGAAGGGATAGTATTGAAGAAAATTTCCAAAGTGGACACGAAAAATCATACCGCTCAGATTCTTAAAGAGCTGGGAATCAATTAAATGAATTTACTATTATGACTAAAGAATTAACCGTTAACGAGATCAGAAAGGAAAAACTGAAATCCCTTGAAACAACCATCGGGAAAATTGAAAAGGACTATGGCAAGGGAACCATAATGAAGCTTGGCGATCATGCCGTTGTAAATGTCGGTTCAATTCCTTCGGGTTCACTGGCGCTGGATCTGGCACTGGGGGTCGGAGGGTATCCAAGAGGCCGGGTTGTGGAAATATTCGGTCCCGAATCGTCCGGGAAAACTACCCTGGCCATTCATGCCATTGCTGAAGCACAGAAAGCAGGGGGCATAGCTGCTTTTATAGATGCAGAACATGCATTTGACAGGACTTATGCAGAAAAACTCGGTGTAGACGTGGAGAACCTGCTGATCTCACAGCCCGATAACGGGGAACAGGCTCTTGAGATTACCGATCATCTGATCCGTTCGGGAGCAATTGATATTATTGTGATTGATTCAGTTGCCGCGCTTACTCCAAGAGCAGAAATTGAGGGTGAGATGGGTGATTCCAAGCTTGGTCTGCAGGCGCGTCTGATGTCACAGGCTTTACGCAAGCTGACAGCCACGATTAGCAAGACAAATACCTGCTGTGTTTTCATCAACCAGCTCCGTGAAAAGATCGGTGTGATGTTCGGCAATCCGGAAACCACAACGGGAGGTAATGCGCTTAAGTTTTATTCTTCGGTGCGGGTTGACATCAGAAGAATCAGTCAGATCAAGGAAGGTGAAGAGATTTTCGGGAACAGGACAAAAGTTAAGATCGTTAAGAACAAGCTGGCACCGCCCTTCAGAAAAGCTGAATTCGATATTCTATATGGAACCGGAATCTCAAGGTTTGGTGAAATCATTGATCTGGGAACTGAGACGGATATCATTAAGAAAAGTGGTTCATGGTTTAGCTATGGTGAAACCAAGCTCGGACAGGGAAGGGATGCAGTCAGAACATTGCTGGCTGACAATCCTGAGCTGACGGAAGAAATTGAAAAAAAGATTACCGAGAAATTAAAATAGAATCAACTCAAAATATTGCTTTTAGGCGGAAACAGGTATTTCCGGTTGCCGCAATGGCACCTTCCATCAGAATCAGATCTTGATTCCCCGGATCAGGCCGGACTGATCGCTTCCACAGGACATACATCTGCACAGGCACCACAGTCGGTGCACAGATCAGGATCTATTACATATATATCACCTTCGGAAATCGCTTCTGCAGGACATTCTGGAAGACATGTTCCACAGGCAGTGCATTCATCATTAATTACATAAGCCATAAATCAGGATTTTTTTATTAAAGGCGCAAATTTAATGTTTTAGCGTAAATGAAAAAATTAAAAATCGACTGATATCAACCTGTTCACATCAGGATGCCTGCATATCTGTTTGCATGACGTAATATCTTTGATTCTTACCGCCAGCAAACTTCAGGATACCTTGTATAACAGTTTCATTAGATTTATCTTTGCGGATATCTCAAATCATTATGAAAAAAACATTCATATTTTGCTTGTTTGTAATCCTTGCCCGGGGATTCATCACCGCACAGGTAATCAATCCCGTTTCATGGGACCTGTCGGTCCGGAGTATTGATTCTGAAAATGTACGGCTGATCTTTAAAGCCAGGATCAGCAGTCCCTGGCATATGTACGGACTGAACATACCGGACGGGGGCCCCATTCCGACATCCATCCATTTTCAGGATACAACGGGATTTATCATCTCGGGCAGGCCACAGCAGACACCGGATCCGGAGATCGTCGATGATCCGATATTCAGTATGAAACTTGAATTGCACAGCAAAGAGGTTACATTCAGTCAGCTGATCAGAAAAACTTCATCAGACAGTATTTTTGTATCGGGTATGCTGGAATATATGACATGCAGTGACATGCAGTGCGTGCTGGGCGACCATGATTTTGTCTTTCGTCTTCCGGGACTGGATGAAACTGTTGCGGCAACTTACGGTTTGGATGAAGTTTACGGGAATGAAAGCGGGGAAAGCACTGAAACAACAACGACCGGGGGGGATTCAGCAACAGAGGAAACCGGTCGGGGAACGGAAGTTACATCAGTTCTCACTCAGATATCCGAAAATTCCTCTTCCGGTTCGCTTCTGGCAATTCTGCTGCTTTCCATACTGGCAGGCTTCGGCGGACTTCTTACACCCTGCGTGTATCCCATGATACCAATGACAGTTTCCTACTTCCTGCGTGATACAAGATCAAGATCCAAAGCCATATCACAGGCCGTGGTATTTGGTGCATCAATGGTTCTTATCTATACACTGATCGGCGTGGCAGTAGCTCTTCTGAAAAACCCGAACAGCATAAACAACATCACCACACACTGGGCAGTCAATCTGATTTTCTTTTTGATATTCATCGTTCTGGCTGCTTCTTTTTTTGGCATGTTTGAGATCATCCTGCCTGCGGGACTTGCAAATAAGGTTGACAAGCAGGCTGATAAGGG
>JAFGPB010000109.1 GCA_016926205.1 Bacteroidales bacterium | reverse complement strand
TGGATACAGTGAAATAAATTCACCTGAGTTTCATTGTTCACGTGATCCAAAATTAGGGCGTCCCCTCAGTCGGGGCACGCTCTTTTTTATTTTACAGTTGCTTCAGAATGGTATTGTGATATGACCAGATCGCGGAAATAGAACATTAAAATATCAACATATACAAATCCAACCCGTGCCATTTCCATTGCACCTTCCTGGCAAAGGCCAACACCATGTCCGTAACCCCGGCCGTTCAGGACAATGTTGTTACCCTGCTGTGAGATGGTAAGGTATGAGGACTTCAACTGAAAGTCCTGCCTGAGTTCACTGATCAATAACCTCCGTTCACCGAAAGTGAAGTATTTCAGCCTGGAAGGCAGTGGGGTCATGTTATCGGGAAGTAAAGGAAATGTTATTCCTTTATTGAACAGATATTGTCTCCATTCATTCATGGAAATTATTTTACTCCATTGATTATGAGCTGATTCTGAACAAAAAGGATCGTTTACCGGAGTCAGATAGGAAAGGTCCTCATTCCATGCTGTCGCGGCACTGGCTGTCAATCCTCCGCAATTGGCGTGATAAGCTGTATTCGCCAGCTGACCGTCATGATCTGCGAGCACTTCATTTTCAGTAGCCAATCCAGCCTTATAGATCTCTTCATTCCACCTGCTCTTGCCGTTAAAAGCCTGGCAATGCTGTCTGTCACAAAGATTAAAACCTTCAAAAGCATGCCTGTGAAAGTTCTTAACAGCATATGTACGTATGAGAACTGCCTGTGCTTTATAATATTCAACCGGTGCATCCGGGCCACCTTCTGTCTCCAGTGTGCCGGCAATATATTTTTCCAGATCCAGCCGGTTTATGATCGTCAGCTTCTGACCGGATGTACTGACCAACAGATCATCATCCGATTCTTTTGCTTCCAGTGAAGGGTAAACCGGCTTGATTGAGAATACATTTTCTGATGATATGCCCCTGAATTCAAGCTGATCAAATGCACCATAGGATTGAGCCGTATCCTTTACAGTTATTCCATCAGATGTATAATCGATAAGGAAAATAGATCCACTGCGCAAAGACCTGATTTGATCACCGTCACCAAGCAGAATGTATTCTCCCTGGACGACTGAAAAGACCGCAGAATAAATTTCCTGGTCATAGAAAAACCCGATCCTGATGTCAGCAGCACGGATTGCCGGCAGTCCAGACACCAGCATAAGCAATACTTTACAACAAACGGAAAACCTCATCGCTTAAAAAAACACAAGATAACGATTATTCTTCTATTCCTCGTATAATACTTTGAATACGTTTTGCAACCCTTTCCGAAACACCCGCTTCACCAAGGGTTTCCTGCAATAATGCAAACTTTTTCAGCATACCTGACCGGTACGCCTGATCATACAACAAGCGGTCAAGCTCCGTTTTAATATCAATCGCAAGATCTTTCTGCAGTAATTCTTTTACAACCGGTTCATCCAGAATCAGGTTCACCAGCGAGAAAAACTTAATCCTGACAAATAAACTGCCAATAAAAAAGGTAACCGGACTGGTCTTGTATGCCACAACTTCAGGAACACCCAGCAACGCGGTCTCCAGGGTTGCTGTACCCGAAGTTACAATGGCGGCAGAGGCATTCACCAGAAGCTGATAGGTCTGGTCATATACAATCTGCACATCACATTCCTTAAGGAATTGCCTGTAGTAATCCTGAGGAACAGAAGGCGCACCCGCAATAACAAACTGATAATCCGGGTATTCTGAAACAACTCTTAACATTTCGGGCAACAGCTTGTCAATTTCCTGCCTCCTGCTTCCCGCAAGCAAGGCTACAATTGGTTTATCCTTCAGATTGTTTCGCGTGATGAAATCATTATAGCTTAGTGCGTGCGGTTTAAAAGCTTCAATACTGTCGATCACAGGATTTCCATAGTATTCCGCATCAATTCTGTGTTCTCTGTAAAAATCCACCTCAAACGGCAGAATTACAAACATTTGATCCACATATCTTCTGACCTTTCTGATGCGCCATTTTGCCCATGCCCACAGTTTGGGGGAAATGTAGTAAAAAACCCTGAACCCACGTTTTTTTGCATACCGGGCAATGGGAAGATTAAATCCTGAATAATCCACCAGAATTAAAACATCCGGATTGTAAGCAAGGATATCCTTTCTGCATAATCTTTTGTTTGTCCGAATGACCGGATATTTTTTCAGAACTTCAACAATCCCCATCAAGGCCATATCGCGGTAATGAACAAAAAGACTGCCCCCTGCAGCCTGCATCAGATCTCCGCCAAAACACCTGAATTCAGCTTCCGGATCATTTTTGCCAATTGCCTTCATCAGATTTGCAGCGTGCATATCGCCTGATGCTTCACCCGCTATCAGATAGTATTTCATTTTAGTTCTATGGGATCAATATTAGTGGAAACATATTATGCTTGAATCAAATTGCTTGAGTACCCGTCTACAGAATATGCCAAATCAGTTTTACTGCAAACAGAATGATTGTCAATACTATAGTGGAACCCAGTATGCCCTTGGCCGCCTGCATCCAGTTTATTCCTGTAAAAATCAGAAAAAGAAGGAGATTGGGTATTATGCAATGGCTGATTAAAATGGGAATGATATTGGCTGCGATCCTCAGATTTGAAAAAAGCGTAGATCTTACATCACGTACCGATGCAAAATAGAGTATGAAATAGACCGCAACAGGCAAAATGATACCGGCTGTAATTCCGGTAAGCAGGGTATTGTACTTCCCTATTCTCTTTATGATATTCCCATTCATGAAAAGATCACCATTCAGGACTGATTTTACAGTTTCCAGTCATCCAGTTTTCTCAGCGTCTTGTAACATGTAAGATCAATGTGGAGCGGTACGACAGACACATAGTTTCTGGCAAGGGCCCATTCATCAGTATCCACGGCATCGGGTTCGCTGTTGTGGAAAGAGCCTGTCAACCAGTAATAATTCCTGCCATGGGGATCTGTTCTTTTATCAAATTCCTCGCGCCAATATCCCATGTTCTGCCTGCATAACTTGATTCCTTTAATCTGATCTTGCACTGAATCCGGTATATTGACATTCAGACATACGGTTTTAGGCAAGCCGTTCTGTATAACAGCCTGAATAATCCTTTGTATATATATCCTCGCAGCTGAAAAATCAGCATCATGGTCCAGATTCAACAGTGAAAATCCGATTGAGGGTACTTCATTGATACAACCTTCTAATGCAGCTCCCATAGTCCCTGAGTAAAAGACACTTGTTGAAGAATTGGAACCGTGATTGATCCCTGAAACCAGCAAATCAGGCTTTTCAGACATAAGATGGTTAAATGCTATCTTGACACAATCAACCGGGGTTCCGTAGCATTTGTACATCACCACATCTTCCTCCTCACTGATTTTTTTGATCCGCAAAGGCAATTTGACAGTAATTGCGTGTGACATACCGGATTGTGGTTCTGCAGGAGCCACCACAACAACTTTTCCAAACGACCTGATCACATCGATAAGTTCTTTAAGTCCCTTAGCCTCAATTCCATCGTCATTGGTAACCAGAAACATCTTTTGTTTTCCTTTGCTCAACATATGATTCTCAAAAATAAGCACAAAGATATTCAATTAATCACTATGACAAACCGACAATCGGCATTCCAATTCCTGTCCTCCACCTGTAACGGTATCAAGATACCACACCTTGAAATCCGTTTACCGGAAAAGCTTTTTATATGATTTTACGTCAATGAGAATCAAAATTCTTATTTTTGTGGCTTTACAAGTTCTACTTTACGACTCATGTTAAAATGAACATTTCATATAACTGGTTAAAACAATATATCAATCATAACCTTGCGCCTTCAGATCTGGCAAATGTACTAACAGACCTCGGACTGGAGGTTGAAGCAATGGAATCAGTTGGAAATTTCGCACATCTGGGAGGACTTGTAATCGGGGAGATCAAAACGTGTGAGAAGCATCCCGGGTCAGACAAACTTTTCGTTACAACTGTCGATATCGGACAGGAAAAACTACTGAACATTGTCTGCGGTGCACCCAATGTCGCAGCGGGACAGCATGTCGTCGTGGCTCCCTCCGGGACTACACTTTATAAGGGTGAAGAAAGCTTTCAGATCAAAAAAGTAAAGATCAGGGGGACGGTGTCTGAAGGAATGATATGTGCAGAAGATGAAATTGGCCTGGGAGACAGCCACGAGGGAATCCTTGAATTGTCCGGTGATGCGCCGGTAGGAGCCTCTGCTGAATCTTATTTCAATCCTGAACCGGATAAGATGTTTACTATCGGACTGACACCCAATCGTATTGACAGTGCATGCCATTTTGGAGTGGCACGGGATCTGGCTGCATATCTGAGAAATGAAAACAATGTCAGGCTTTCAAAACCGGACATTTCTTCATTCAGGGAAGGTGACGGAACTTACCATATAAATGTGACCATTCAGAATGACCAGGCATGCCGAAGATATGCAGGCATCTGCGTAACCGGTATCCGGATCGGACCTTCCCCTCCTTGGCTGCAGAATCGATTGAAATCCATTGGTCTGAATCCCATTAATAATGTCGTGGACATCACGAATTTCGTTCTTTATGAACTGGGACAACCCCTGCATGCTTTTGACGCCGATACCCTCAAGGGAAGAAAGATTGTAGTTAAGAACTTTCCGACCGGAACAAGATTCATCACACTTGACGGAATCGAACGGATACTGTCAGAACAGGATCTTATGATCTGTGATGCCGAAGAACCCGTTGCCATTGCCGGTGTATTCGGCGGTCTGCACTCAGGAATTACAAAGGCAACGACAAATGTATTTTTGGAAAGCGCCTATTTTGATCCGATATCTGTAAGGCGGACTTCAAAGCTGCACGGAATCAATACCGATGCATCATTCCGTTTTGAAAGGGGTGTAGACCCTGATATGACCCTGTATGCACTGAAACGCTGTGCTTTGCTGATTGAAGAAATTGCCGGGGGCAGGATCGCCTCGGAAATCGTTGATGAATACCCGAATCCCGTTCATCCCAGAGAAGTGCTTTTCAATTATGACAATGTGCACAGACTGATCGGAGAAAGAATTGAACCCGAAACTGTCAAATCAATCCTTACTGCACTCGAATTCAGGATAACAAAAGCGAATGAAAAAGGACTGTCGCTGGTCGTTCCGCCTTACCGTGTTGATGTTGAACGCGAAGCAGATGTTGTAGAAGAGATCCTCAGGATATACGGTTACAATAAAATCATCTTGCCGGAAACCTTTAATGCAAGTCTTTCCTACACAAAGAAACCTGATCAGGAAACGCTTGTCGATATCCTTTCGAATTATTTGAGCAGCAATGGTTTTTATGAAATCATGTGCAATTCCTTAACAAAGTCTGCTTACTATGACCACCTGGATACGTTCAGGTCCGAACATCTCGCCAGGTTGATCAATCCGCTGAGCAATGATCTCAATGTATTGCGCCAGACCTTGATATTTGGCGGACTTGAGACGATCGTTTACAACACAAACAGGCAAAGGCCGGATCTCAAACTCTTTGAATTCGGCAAGTGTTACCGTTTAAAAGAACAGGACCAAAATAAAGACCCTCTTGTGAAATATCACGAGGAATTTTGTTTTTCCCTGTTCTTGACGGGCAGGGTTTCTGCATCCGGCTGGTTTTCGAAGGAAAGTACGGTCAATTTCTTTCTGCTGAAAGCATATATTGAGAATATGCTGGTGCTTCTGGGGATTGACCCGGAAAATACAGTGGTTGTCAAGATTCAGGACAAAAAAGACCTGTATGAACAAGGTATCAGGTATCGGTTTTGTAACATGGACATTGCCGAACTTGCACTGATAAATTCCGAGATTCTGAAATCGTTTGAACTTCGCAACGAAGTATGTTATGCCGAATTGTTCTGGAGCAACGTACTTGAAATAAATAAATCACACAGGGTTACCCACAAGGAACTTCCCAGGTACCCTGAAGTCCGGAGAGACCTTTCCCTGTTGCTTGACAGGACCGTTACCTTTGCACAGATCAGGGAACTTGCTTTCAAAACAGAAAGCCGACTCCTGAGGAGAATTCAGCTTTTTGATGTATATGAAGGCGAAAAAATTGAAAAGGACAAAAAGTCGTACGCTGTAACCTTCATCCTTCAGGATTCGGAAAAAACGCTGACTGACGAGAAGATCGACCGGGTGATGAACAGGCTGATGGAAGCCTATGTGAATACACTTGGAGCTGTAATCAGATGATCCGTATGAATTTCACCACATTCCTCCTGAATATTATCAATATCTTATAAAATGGGCCGGATTGAATTGATGAAAGGTGATATTACGAAAGTAAAAGTGGATGCCATTGTCAATGCAGGTAACAACACCCTTTTGGGCGGTGGGGGTGTGGATGGTGCCATACACAGGGCCGCAGGACCGGGCTTGCTGGAGGAATGCCGTACACTCAACGGCTGCGAAACCGGTCAGGCCAAAATCACAAAAGGATACAATCTGTCGGCAAGGTATGTGATTCATACCGTGGGGCCGGTTTGGCACGGAGGTGACCATAATGAAGAAGAACTGCTGGCCAGCTGCTACCGCAACAGTCTGAACACAGCAGAAGAAAAAAAACTTGGATCTGTTGCCTTTCCGAACATCAGCACGGGGATATACGGGTACCCGAAGAACCTGGCTGCAAGGACTGCAATATCCGTCACAAAGGAATTCCTGAAGGATTCTCAATACATCGAAACAGTCATTTTCGTGGCCTTTGATGATGAAAACTACCGGCTGTACAGGGAATTACTGGACCGGTAAGTAACCTCTTTTCTGCAGAAACCAGGTCCCTGCTGGAACGAACCTGAAATCATCCATGTTTCTAAATTGATTGCCGAAAATACCGTATCCGATAAACCTATGATGATCTAATCGATTTCATGCATGACTATTTTTCAGTTAAGCGAAAATGAAAATATTAAATATCCGTGTAAAGTCCTGGAAGATTTCATCATAGTTTTATCTTTTAAATCGATGCATCAGGATTAAGTTCAATGGATGATTAAAGAATCGATCAATTGCCTGTGTTCATCGTTCATGCGTCCGTTTCTTGATTTCAGTTCGGGTACCGCGTCATCAACCTTTCCTTCAAGATGCTGGTGCATCATCCTGAACATTCTGCCCGTCAGTAATTTATAAGTCGTGAACAGGGCGACTTTTTTATTCCTGAGGTCGGGTAGCTGCTTTACAAATCTGATCCAGTGCCTGTCGGGTGACTGCAGCATGATCATCCATCCGGCAGTCCAGCATCCCAGCAAAAGAACATCAGCATCCTCTGCCATATCGGGATTGTATTCCTGAATTGAGATCACTTTGACGTCCAGTCCCTTGCTTTTGAGATAACGACCGAATTCCTCACCGAATCTTCTGGTAATTCCGGTCCTGCTTTGATAAATGATTACTGCCTTTTTCATATGGAAATGTATTGATTACAACAATTTTATAGATTACGGCCATGTATTGAGAACTGTAATATGTTCATCATGGAAATGTGCTGATGTAAGGAAATGTGTCATCTAAGCCTGCCGAGCGCATCTTTCATGCGCTTCATGGCTTCAACAAGTTTTTCATCAGATGTAGCAAAAGAAATCCGTGCACAGCCGGGATCACCGAAAGCCTCTCCCGGAACCATGGCGATATGCGCATGTTCGAGAAGATATATGCACAGATCGTTTGAACTGTCAATCCGGTTTCCGTTAAAGGACTTTCCAAAGTATGCACTGATCTGGGGAAAGACATAAAATGCCCCGTCGGGTTCATAAACCCTCAGGCCGGGTATATCATTGATCAACCTGACGATCAGATCCTTTCTTCTTTTAAAAGCTTTGTTCATGTCTGCCACACATTCCTGATCTCCTGTAAGTGCAGCAACAGAAGCTTTCTGTGCAATGGTTGTGGCCCCTGTCGTGGTCTGCCCCTGCAGCTTCTCACAAGCCTTTGCAATCCATACCGGAGCTCCAAAATAACCGATCCGCCAGCCGGTCATTGCATAGGACTTTGACACGCCATTGATCACGACACAGCGCTCTTTGATGTTCCCAAACTGTGCAATGCTTTCATGACCTCCAATGTAATTGATGTGCTCATATATTTCATCAGAGATTACCAGGATCGTTTCATGTCTGGCAAGTATTTCTGCCAGTGCCTGCAGTTCGTTCCTGGAATATACTGCCCCGGTCGGATTTGAAGGGGAACAGATCAACAGGGCCTTGGTTTTTGGAGTAATTGCTTTCTCCAGTTGTTCCGGAGTCATCTTGAAATTGCTTTCGAATCCTGAATGGACCACCACAGGTGTCCCCTCACAGAGCTTAACAAGCTCAATATAACTTACCCAGTAAGGAGCCGGAATAATTACCTCATCACCCTTGTCGATCAGCACCATCAGAACATTGGCCAGTGAATGTTTGGCCCCGCAGGATACAACAATCTGTTCCGGCTTGTATTCAAGATTATTCTCACGCTTGAATTTCTCCACGATGGCTTTTTTAAGATCAGGAAAACCACTCACGGGAGGATAAAATGAGAAGTTATCATCAATGGCTTTCTTGGCTGCTTCTTTAATATGATCGGGAGTGAAGAAATCAGGTTCACCCACACTCAGATTGATCACATCGACACCTTTTGCCTGAAGGTCACGGCTTTTTTGATTCATGGCGACGGTCGCAGAAGGCGACAGACTGACGATACGGTTTGACAAGCTTTCCATCTGCAATTCGATATTGGTTAATAAATAGTGGTTTTCAGTCGCAAAAATAGAACTTTCATGATTAAATTCATTAATATTACTACCGGTTATTAAAATTGTTTTTCACCATGCCGGAAATCCTTGAGATACTAAAATACCTGCTTCCTTCCCTGGTTGTTTTCATCACCACCTGGTATCTTGTCAGGAAATATTTTGAATCTGAAAGAAGCAGACAAAAGCAACAGCAAATACTGAACAACCAGAATATGATCACACCATTACGTTTGCAGGCTTATGAAAGGATCATCATCTTCCTGGAGAGAATTGCTCCCGAGAGTCTGATCATGAGGGTGAACAAGAGTGGCTATACCTGTCAGCACCTGCAAACGGAAATGCTGGATACCATCCGCTCGGAATTTGAACACAACCTGTCCCAGCAAATTTACGTTTCACACGCAGCATGGGAAATGGTAAAGGCAGCAAGGGCCACAACCATACAGTTGATCAACAATACAGCCGGAAAGGTCCAGAAAGAATCACCTTCCATTAACCTCAGCAAAGCCATTCTGGAATCGCTTGTGGAAAGTGAAAAGGAACCCTGCGCAGATGCGTTAAGAATGATTAAAAAGGAAATCGGCCAGCTGTTTGAATGAAAGCAGGACGGTATTTGTAAACACCGTCCTGTTGTTAATTATATTGTGGTTTACAGAAGTTCAATGCTCCGCTTGACGAAACGGCCCAGATCCTCTCCTTTCAGCATGTTGTTCGAAAGCAGGGCGATGTCGATCAACTGCCTGACCACTTTGTTTTCTTTCCCGAATTTGCGAAGCACCTGTTCCCGTTTGTCCTTAAATTCCTTCATCTTCTTATCCAGATCTTCAATCCGGTCTTTATCGGCCTGCTGAATCTCATCATCCTTTTTGCCCTTGTTCGCCTTTTCTATTTCGGCTTTGTTTTCCTGAAGCGGTTTGATCTTTTCATCATATTTCACAAGCGACCTTGTACATTTCTTTTCCTTTTCATCATGAATCCGAAGAACCAGCGGATGGTTTGCATTGACCACCACATTGTACTGGTTGGGCATATCCCCGTAAAAACTCATTGGTCCCCCGCCGATCTGGGACATATCTTTCATGCGTCTCATAAATTCCATCTGCGTGATCAGAACCGGCTGATCGGTCTCAGAAAGACTTTCAAAAGTCACATTGTAACTGGCACCCGTCTCAGGAAGCTGGGAACTGAATACCGGCTTCAGATCATTCTGCTGGTCAACAGTGAGCTTTGATTCCCTGGATTCTTCTTTCTGGATCAGATTGTCAATAACGTCGGAATCGACCCGGACAAAATGACTTTTGTTGAATTTGGTTTCAAGATGATTGATGAAGTGGAGATCCAGATACCCGTCCATCACCAGCACATCATACCCTTTGTTTTTGGCTGCTTCGATATATCCGAACTGCTCTTCCATATTGGTAGTATACAGGTATACCAGGGTCTTGTTCCTATCAGTCTGATTTTCTTTGATCAGTTTTTCATATTCCTCAAAAGTGAAATATTTTCCTTCTGTATTTTTGAGCAGTGAGAATTTTGAAATCTGATCATAGAATTTCTCTTCGGAAATCATACCGTATTCTATGAAGATCTTTAAATCATCCCATTTTTTTTCAAACTGTTCCCGGTCGTTTTTGAAGATCTCGTTCAACCTGTCGGCCACCTTTTTTGTAATGTGTCCCGAAATTTTCTTTACATTTGAATCGCTCTGCAAATAGCTTCTGGAAACATTCAACGGTATGTCAGGCGAATCCAGCACACCATGAAGCAAGGTCAGAAATTCGGGTACGATCCCTTCCACCGAATCCGTTACGAAAACCTGGTTACAATAGAGCTGGATCTTGTTCTTCTGAATGTCAAAATTGCTCTTGATCTTTGGAAAGTACAGGATTCCCGTCAGGTTAAAGGGATAGTCCACATTGAGATGAATATTAAAAAGCGGGGCTTCTGACATTGGATACAGGTCCTTGTAAAAAGCCTGGTAATCTTCATCTTTAAGATCGACCGGTTTTTTGGTCCACAATGGCTGAGTTTCATTTATGATATCATCTTCATCAAGTTCGACCGATTTTCCATCCTTCCATTCGGTTTTTTTCCCGAATGCTATGGGTACAGGCAGGAAACGGCAATATTTCCTGAGTATTTCCCTGATTCTTGATTCATCAAGGAATTCCCCTGAATCTTTGTCGATGTGAAGGATCACCTCCGTCCCTCTTTCCGTGCGTTTCCCTTCTTCAATCTCATAATCGGGAGAACCTTTGCATGTCCATTGAACTGACTGTGCATCTTTCATATAGGATCTGGTAATGATCTCCACTTTTTCCGAAACCATGAAAGAAGAGTAAAAACCCAGACCAAAATGCCCGATCATTGAGCTTTCCTTATTCTTGTATTTGGCCAGAAAGTCTTCCGCACTTGAAAACGCAATCTGGTTAATATACTTCTCAATTTCATCAGATGTCATGCCAACACCGCTGTCCGTGACAGAAATCGTTTTTTTCTTTTTATCCAGCCTGATCCTGATGGTCAGGTCTCCCAGCTCACCTTTAAATTCACCCATATTGGCCAGGGTTTTAAGCTTTTGCGTTGCATCTATCGCATTTGATACAATTTCTCTCAGGAATATTTCATGGTCTGAGTATAGAAATTTCTTTATGATCGGAAAAATGTTCTCGGTAGTTACATCAATCTTACCTTTAGTCATTGCCATAAATATTTTGGTTATACATGATCCTTCTCAACCCGGTCACTTTTCAAAGTCTGTGCCACTCTGGAGTGCATGTCAATACGTCATAATCCCGATGGAAGAATTGTCATGATCTTTTTCAACCTCTCCAGTATAACGTCATAATGCTTCAGGAATATTGCGAATATCGATATCCTCGGTCAGGTTCCAGAATCCGTTTTCAAATTTGAAACCGTCATAGGAAAAGTCGGGACCATAGAACTGATAATTACCGGCATAAGAAGGTCGTTCAGGAGAAAGATGATCGAACACGATCATGTTCAGGGAAGCGGCCCATCGCAGGGTCATTTGCACTTTTGCCGAGTATTCAAACAAAACACGGGAATGGACACCATTACCCGTACTGAAGAAAGGGTAACCAAAAACAGGTTCAATGTCATCCTGAAACCGCAAAACATCAATGATCTTTCTGGATATGAATATATTATGCGGGTCATATGCCAGTGTTATGTAATACATGTTACCTTCATGTTCCTGCTCAACAATTTCATAGACCAGGGCGCCATACCAGTTGTCATGATTCAATATGACATTCTCCGGGTCTTCCGTGTTGTCGCTGTTGTCAGAAAGCCTGTAAACCAGCGGGACATCGGTTCCATCGGGGCGGTACTGAATGAATCCGTAATATCGGTTTGATCCGTCCCGGTATGAGAGATTCCATGTGTAGAACCTGACCTTTTTGTCTGGTGAATAAATCTTTCCCAGATAATTTAATGATTCAAACGGATCATTAAATGTGGCCGGATCACGAAGCAGACTGTCTAGTTTTGTTGCAATAACTTCACTAAGATCCTCCTTGCAGGAATCACTGCTGCATTGAGCAATTTCCGAAAACAACCGTTGAAGAGAAGTACCCTGTATCTCACTGCTTGCCTGATCCTGTGCCAGACAAAGGCATCCAAAAATCACAAACAAAGATGCAAAAGCATATAACTTTCTCATCAAAACCATAATACATCGATATGACAATAAAAAACAGGGAGAGTAAGAGCGTATTTACTTTACAATCAGATTAATATCCTTCAACAAATTATCTTTATAAGATTTCCCGATGGGAATGGATTTTGATCCGTCATGTACTTTTATGATGATGGCATTGTCCTCAATCACATTAATTCTGCTGGTGTTCACAATAAAAGAACGGTGCACGCGTGAGAATTTACTGCTGGGAAGTTTGTTTTCCACCGCTTTCATGGTAAAATGTATGGTAAACTTCTCATTGAATGTGTTGAAAATTACATAGTTCTCAAGTGCTTCAACCCATAATATATCTTCATATTTTAACCTGACAAGAGCTGAATTTTTCTTGATGAATATTTCATTCTCCTTGGAATCAACCTTATTTTTAAACCTGACATTGGCCTTGTTAATGGATTTAAAAAACCGGCTGTAGGAAATCGGCTTTAGTAAATAATCTGTCACATCATAGTTGAAAGCATCCAGTGCGTATTTGTCTTTTGATGAAATGATAATGATCTGGGGAGGATTGGTAAGGGTTTCCAAAAAGTCGATACCACTCATTTCGGGCATTTCGATATCAAGAAAAATCAGATCGACATCTTCATCACTCCCGAATGCATTTATTGCGTCAACTGCATTTTCATATGATGCCAGCAACCTTAACTGATCCGTTCTTGAAATAAATTCCTCGATGATCTTTCTGGACATTAAGTCATC
>JAFGPB010000108.1 GCA_016926205.1 Bacteroidales bacterium | reverse complement strand
TCAACGAGTGAAATGCGGATCGGCATTACACTGTAGGATCAGAAAGGATTGTCCCAGTTTCTCGTATGAGGTTTCATCAAGGGTTATTGTATGCTTTCCAAATCAACTCCCGGAGGGATTCCCTGGGGAAATCTGGCAAACTTTTTCAGTTCATCATAGGGCATACTTCTTGTATTGTACTGAACCGTATTTACATTGCTGGCTGCTGCATAAATTGTTGCAATGAGATTGAAAGGTATGGAATAGGTAAAATAGTATCCGTGGAAAGGCATAAGGGTTTCTTCAACTTTATTCCAGACCGGGAACAACGTAAACACGAGTGAAAAGACCGGAATTGCCCAATTGTATGCTCTTTTTGGCTGGGCATATCTTATTTTATAATTTTTGATGAGCGGCAGCGGAACCTGCATGGCTTTTTTCATTGAATTGCTGTCAGTCAAAACAATCAACCGGTTCCGTCCTGCTTCTATCAATTCTCCCCTGACTGTCCGGCCGCTGACTCTTCTGACCATAATGTACGATCCGTATTGGTTTCTGTCAATGTCACCCGTTTTCGGCAGGTATTCCTGGGGTGAACAGCTTCCAAACAAACAGGTTATCAGCAATCCTTTTATTATAAGACTATTTTTCATACTGTGAGTAAATGTCCGGATCAATTTTTGAATTCCAGAATATCTGTTCCATCGCTGATTCGTAACGCACATACCTTTTTGCCTCAATCCTAAGGTACTTTTCAGGTTTGTTGATCATCTGGTTCAGCTTGAACAGGTTTTTGTCCTTTATCCACTCATTGCGCATCCATTCCAGATAGTATCCCTCAGAATAAAGGAACAATTCATAATCCTGATGTTCACCGGGCAGGGTGAAATTGAACTTATATTCATCTCCAGGCATGGAAATCAGGTACCTGTCAGGTGCATTGATTTGATCAAGTGCTTCATGATCAGCCACATGCCTGCTAATGATTTCGAAAGGCCTGAATTCTTCCGGCGTGACTTTCTCTTTGATGTTGGCCAAAGCCAGGTAGTCTATTTTCCAGAGACCCTTATTGATAACGAGCTTTAGTTTTACTCCGGTGCCTGATACAGCATTTGTCAAGGGGAGGATTTGGTGGTTGAAGGCAATGGGCCCGATCTCATAAAATCCCCCCTGCAGGATCCAAACCCGATCCTCTTCATCCCAGGCGTATACATCAATATTGCCCAGTTCCTTTTTCATACCGTTTTTGAGCATTTCCGTGGTCTGCGAACTGGTTTCAACTTTGGCAAGGATGTCACCCACTTCATCACCCATATATCCGAGTGCACTATAAATGAAATAAGTAGTCATAAGGCTTTGCCGGAAACTGATAACAAGACCGAAAGCACCAGGATCATGAATATTCTCAAAATCCAGGTAAATTTCCTCCTTGCTGCTTAAGTTCTTTCTGTCCGCAGTACTGGATCTTTCGATCCTGTCTGCATGGCTCAGCAGGGATGTGATATCTCCTTCCGGTCCCGTTACCCTGCCGATCTGATAATTTCCCGAACAGAGATAAAAATCATCTGCAGGGGACTGATATACTTTTTCATTTTCTTTTCTGGGAAATGCCAGCAGCCGAATATCATTTACACAATGTGTTTCCAGTGCTTCGTTTTTCATTGTGATTGAAAATGTATCAGCAAGGATTTGCTGATTGTTCAGCGCATCAATATCGGATTGTTCCATTGAGGGTGAGATGGCATTTGAGAATGCTTCGGCATCCGCATACTGCACTGGAACAGTTTCATCAAGATAGAAGGTAGGACAGGATCCATAACAGGCTTTGGGATGGGTCACACAATAGACCCCCAGTGCGATATCCGCTGCTGCCAGGATACTCAGCAGGGCGATCCTCCCATCTTCATTGACCGCAAGTTTTGTGTTTGTTTCAAATATGGCAACGCTGTCAATGGGAACTGCAATGATACCTTCATGCATCAGCCTGCGGTTGTAATCGTAACGGCTTCCGTTTCCTGAAAGCAGATCATCAATGGAATCAACCTGCCATGTATCCAAGAGTATACATACGTCACCGTTTCTCAGGTGGGCTTTTAAAAATGGTTTTGTCAGGAGGTTGTTGGAATCATGCAAAAGCAGATTGGTATCATTGTAATTGGACCGGAAATAATATGTTCTGCATGCCTGGAAAAGCGACATACAAAAAATGAGGGAGGCAAATATCACGACCAGCAAATGGTTTTTGTTGTGATTCATGGATGTATTAATCAGATAGCCGGCATTGTTTCAAACCAGCCTTTTAAACCAATCAAATAATACCTATACAGATGTCCGGTCAATTTCTTGACATAAATTACGGTATTTTCAATTAATCTCCAATATGCCAGAGATTTTTTATGATATTATGTGCATTTTTTTTGGGATCCTTGATGATTGTTCAGGTCAAATCAGTCCGAAGCTGTTTGCCAACCGCAACAGGAAATGCGTATTTTTGCTGAAATATTTTACATTTAAAACAAAAAGAACTGTATTAAGTAATTTTTTTCAAAAATCGAGGCGGTAAAAATTTCATTATGTGGTTTAGTGTGGCATCAACAAAACAAATATGAAAACATCAAAATTTATTTTAGGGAGCATCATTATATCGTATATTTTACTTTTATTCGTTTCAAGCTGTAAGAATAAAACTGAAAAGGCAGAATCTGAAGATACAAATTCGGTCCTGTTGGAAAATACCAATACAGCTGTACAGGAAAATACCGATACAACATCACAGCTTGACGCAACTACAGCTGCACTGGAGGAAGACCGGGGCTATATTGTTGAAGTGGGTCAGATGGCGCCGGATTTCACGGTTATCCTGACAGACGGAGAAACCTTTACAATGTCGGAAAACAGGGGTAAGGTCATCATGTTGCAATTTACAGCAAGCTGGTGTGGCGTTTGCAGGGAGGAGATGCCTCATATTGAAAATGAGATCTGGCAACCGCTTAAAGATAAGGATTTTATGCTCGTTGGAATCGACAAGGATGAACCACTTGATGTGGTCAGGGAATTTGCCGGGACGATGAAAATCACCTACCCGTTAGCCCTGGATCCAGGTGCTGAAGTTTTCTCTTTATATGCATTAAAAGAAGCCGGAGTTACCCGCAATGTAATTGTTGACCAGCAGGGAAAGATTGTTTTTCTGACAAGGCTTTATGAAGAAAAAGAATTTAACGACATGAAAGATGTTATCAATTCTCTGGTTCAATAAAACTGGTAATAATCTCCTGAATTATTTCAAAGTATAATTAAGAACTCTTCCATATTTATTATCAACATCCGAATATCCTTTTGAGGAATAACATCATTTATAAAAAATTATATACTAAATCACATTATAATGTGATTGGTAATTATACTGAGTCTTCTTAAGCCACTTTGCACTTAAAAATCATATTTTATTGTGATTTTAGTAGGATTCAAAAACTTCTTGATCCATTTTAAAAAGAATCCTTATTAACTTCCGACCAGCACCGCTGTATCGGATTGGGAATGAATATCATCTACAATCTTGTAAAACAGAAGCTACACGGAAATATAACCTGCGAAAGTGAAAAAGATAAAGGCGTACTGTTCAGGATTGAGGTGCCGGTTTATTAGAAAGTGAATACTGGGTGACAGTATTCTCATCAGCTGCCGTCAGAAGGAAAATAAAGGCGAAGGATGGGCAAGTGAATTTGTTGATGCTCTCAAGACAGAACTTAAATCAATGTAAAAATAGCCGGGCAATCACCCGGCTTAATTCAATCCGACAGAATACCAACCTGGCAGGATGGCTCCCGCTTGTTGTTCATTTGAACTTATTCGTTTATTACTCGGTTTCCCGGTCCGTACAAATGTTTGCCTCCAGCTGCAGGACCACGACCCGGGCCATAAAGATGTTTGCCCTCAGTAACGGGACCGCGTCCCTGGCCATATCTGAGACCCTGGCCATAGCCCGGTCTGATCGCATTTTCCCTGATCCATGCAAGGCCTTTGCGGTAACCTGTTCCGTCCAGTTTCCGTCCATCTTCATAGTTATCGCAAATACCGTTGTTATTGTTATCCACGAAATTTTCACATGCTTCAGTACAAACACCCTGTCCGGCACCACGACCGTTACCGGCAGGTTCCTGTGCGCTTGATACTGCTGCCATGGCTGTTAAAGCCAGTCCGATAAAAAAAAGTTTTGTTTTCATAACCCATAAAATTTAAAAATTAACTAAATCTATTTACTGAATGCCTGTCTGCCTCTGGAACCACGGTCCGCGGGGGCCTTGCTGCCGGCCACTTCCCTGGGGTCCCATACGGTAATCGTTGACAAAAAATTCTTCAAACAACCTATTCAGCTCCCGTATCTGGTCTTCCGAGCAAATTTCCTTGATATCCAGATAATACCTGTAGGTATACTGCTTTAGTCCTGTGTGCAGCGTGCCGATCGAATCGGACAGCATTTCAAGTTTTTCCAGATCGGGTTTATCCAACCGCATTTCATCCAGCATACTGATCCTGCATCCGATGAGATCCTGATTGATGGTCCTGGCCTTCCGGCGGAATTCCATACTGGATCCCCTGAATGTGTTCATCTGCCGGGATGTGAAACCGAGCCTGTCACGGAAGTACCGGTCCGAAAAAGCCTGTGCATCACCTTCCAGCTGTCCTGTTGCCGTAACTTCCTGAGACTGGTTTGACTGGCGCACGTGGTACCAGATGGTCGCAAAAGTTGCGATGTTCATTGCTGCCAGCAAGATGACAACATAAATCAGGATCCTCGGTTTTTCCCTGTTTTTCATTTTCCTTGGTTTATTCATTCATTAAAAACTGCAGGGATTCCATTGCTGCATCATCCATGTAAACCAGCTCCTCGGGTATTTGTCCGGATAGCTGTACCGGCTGGTACAGGTTGCCGGCCATCACACCGATGAATACGGCTGCTGCGATTGAAACTGTAGCCAATACAGGTTGCCAGATTCTGCTGAACAGTCTTCTTTTTTCAACTGTTTCTGCAACTTGCTCCAGCGCCTCAATTCTTGCCATCACCCTGGTAGCAAGGAAAGGATTCGGTTCAAGCTGACTTTCTTTCTGTATTACCTTTTCTGCAAGCAGAAAAGTCGAGTAGTATATACTGCAATCCGTACACTCTTTGAGATGTAACGTTATGCTCTGTTTCAGATCCTGAGGCAGCCTGCCCTTAAGATATGCTTCCAGATTTTCTTTGCATGTTTTGCAGTCCATTTTCATTTGATTTTATAGGTTAGAAACTAAACTTTATATTTTCCTACGGGTAGAGGTTATATTTTTAAAGTATCCCATGAGTTTTTTCTGCAGATTGGTTTTTGCACGCTGGATCAATGATTCAACAGCACCTTCATTAATTTCCATAATTCCGGCAATCTCCTTCTGGGGCAAATTGTCATATTTACTGAGGATAAACGCTGTCTTTTGTTTATCCGGCAGTCCGTCAAGTGCGGACTCTATCAGCCTTTTCTGTTCCCTGCTGATCATGATCTGTTCGGGATTTTCAAAATCCGCGTCAGGCAGCGAGATGCCGGCGGCGGCATTTCTATCGGAAAGAACATCGAGACGAAGGACCGGTTTCTTTCTGCTCCGGAGAAAATTCAGCGAGGCATTCACTGCGATCCTGTAAAGCCAGGTAGACAAAGCCGATTGCTGTCTGAAGGATGAAAGATGCTGGTATGCGCTGACAAAAACATCCTGAGTGAGCTCATTTGCATCTTCTTCATTGTGGAGATATCCCATACAGGTCCTGAAGATCATCTGCTGGTATCTTTCCACCAGCAGGCGAAAATCATTGCGGTTGCCCGATAATATACTTTCTATGATCTCAGGCTCGGTCACAGATGGCAAACAAAACAAAGCTGTTATATTATGAAGAATTTGTCAATTTATCATAATAAATGTATATATTAAACAATTTTGTCAAGCTTCCGTATAAACCAAAACACAATGAAACGACAAATTCACAAATGGTTAAGAAGTCCATAAAGGAACAATATATGAGATTTTTCAGGGTTATATATATGTGTTTTACAACGTCATTAAACCTTTTGTTTTAATGGATATCAAAGAGAACATCATAACGAATCTCAATAAATCATGAGACTGAAACAAAATATAGTGATCACCGAAACAGGATTTGTGTTTGATTCCGATACAGGGGATTCTTACTCGACCAACCCGGTGGGTATGGAACTGCTTGAAAAGTTAAGGGCACAGATGGAGATGGAAGAAATTACAGCATATATGACCGGCAAGTACGATGTGGAACCACTGCAATTCCAGAGGTATTTTGATGATTTTGTCATCATGCTCCGGCATTTCAATTTAATGGAAGAACCAGAATAACAACCGGTCACATGGAGGGAGATCGTCTTACAGTTGCAGTGACCGGATTGAACAATACGGACAATCCCGGTCCAGGCGTTCCTGTGGTCAGGGGCATCCGGGAATCCAGGGAACTTGAAGCACGGATCATCGGCCTGGCCTATGAAAATCTTGAACCCGGCATCTATATGCTTGAAGTGGCTGACAAAGCCTATAAGATCCCGTATCCGTCGGCAGGCACAGAACTTTTTATGGACAGGATAAGGGATGTCCATGCGCGTGAGAAGATCGATCTGATCATTCCGAATCTTGATGCGGAGCTGTTCACCTTTATCAAATTGTCAAAACAATTGTCGGATATGGGCATCAGGACATTCCTTCCCACCATCGGGCAGTTTGAAGAACGTCAAAAAGGCAACCTGCCGGAATTCGGTGAAAAATACAACATCAAAGTACCGGAAAGTTTTCCGCTGCAAAGTGAAACGGATATCAGGACCATCGAGGAAAAATTCGATTACCCGGTCTTTGTCAAAGGTAAGTTCTATGATGCTTACTCCGCTTACAACGCGGAACAGGTTTATACGCATTTCAGCAGGATCAGTGCGAAATGGGGACTTCCGGTGATCGTTCAGCAATATATTAAAGGAACGGAAGTCAATGTGGTTGCACTGGGTGACGGAAATGGGAATACCATTGCTGCCGTTCCGATGCGAAAGCAATATATAACGGACAAAGGAAAAGCCTGGGGAGGCATCACCCTTTCGGACACCCGGATGCTTGATATCACACGGCGGCTGATCAGGGATACCCGCTGGCGCGGGGGTATGGAACTGGAGATGATCAAAACGGCAGACGGAGAGTATTACATGATTGAGATCAATCCCAGGATACCCGCATGGGTGTACCTGGCTGTCGGCGCAGGTCAGAACATCCCTGAAGCACTTGTGAAACTTGCTATGGGAATGGCTGTAGAACCTTATGAGACTTATGAGATGGGAAAGATGTTCATCAGGTACTCTTATGATCTCATTTGCAATCTGCAGCAGTTTCAGCAGTTTTCAATGGATGGGGAGCTTTAAAAAGGAATACTTTAAGATGGGGAGCTTTCATAAGAACTGAAAATGCTCAGCATGACAGAGAAAATATTTGAAATGATAAAGGAATGACAGAAAAAACAGTCAGGCACCATGGAAAAACTGAAATTTGAAAGGCCGGTCATCAGCAGGATCAATGCAGGGATCCCGGATAAGTTCGGGATGAAGACCCACATCATTCCGGTTACGCAGATCGATGGTATCCCGGTGAAGGATATCCTTGACCGGTATGGTTCGCCGGTATATGTGATCTCGGAGAAAACTGTAAGGTCCGTGTATCAGGAAGCGCTGCATGCTTTCACGACACGGTATCCCAAAATACAGTTTGCCTGGTCCTACAAGACAAATTATCTCAATGCGGTATGCAGGATATACCATCAGGAAGGGTCGTGGGCTGAAGTGGTATCGGGTTTTGAGTACGATAAGGCCATCGAAAACGGAGTCCCGGGCAACAAGATCATATTCAACGGTCCGGATAAATCCGCCGAAGATCTGAAGAAAGCCATTGAAAACGGTTCCCTGATTCACATCGATCATTCTGATGAGTTGTATGATTGCATAAAGATCGCAAAAGCTGAAGGTAAAAAGGCAAAGGTAGCCATAAGGGTAAATATGGATACCGGAATATACCCGCAGTGGGACCGTTTCGGATTCAATTATGAAAACGGGGAGGCATGGAACGCCATCAACAAGATCATGCCTGAAGAAAACCTGGAGTTGACGGGTCTTCATACCCACATTGGTACATACATCATGACCCCGTCAGCTTATGCCGTGGCGACTTCCAAACTCGCACTGCTGGCAGTGCGGATTGAAAAGAAATACAGCCATCACATCAGATACATAGACCTGGGCGGGGGATTTGCATCCAAAAATACGCTCAAGGGAGCCTACCTGCCCGGTACCGATACCTGTCCCTCCTTTGATGACTATGCGGAAGCGATCACAAATGCCCTGAACAATTCCGACATTGAATACGAGCACATGCCTGCCCTGTTCCTGGAAACCGGGCGGGCGCTGATCGACGATGCCGGCTGCATCCTGGGCACGGTTCTGGCCAACAAACGGCTGGCAAACGGACGAAGGTCCCTGATCATTGACATCGGTGTCAACCTGTTGTTCACTTCATTCTGGTATGAGCACAATATTGCACCCGCGCAATTCCATCAGGATGATTATGAAGACACAACCATTTACGGACCGCTTTGCATGAACATCGATGTGATCCGGGCTGCGATCATGTTCCCGTCCCTGAACAAAGGTGACCATGTTGTGATCAGCCGGACCGGAGCTTACAACATGACCCAGTGGCTGCAGTTCATAACCTACAGGCCCAGGGTTGTGCTGATCAACATGAAGGGAGAGGCTGAAATGATACGGGAACAGGAAACGAATCAGACGATGAACATGCTGGACGTAGTACCCGGGCATTTAAAAAATAAAGATGAATAAAAAAATCAGAACCGGGAGCGATAAGTTTCCTGGCTTATCAGGAAACAGCATCGCCTGAAAACAGATGATCATAATGGATGAATGATAAGTGGATTCAAAGCATAAACAAAAGGAAAGACTGAGGAAACCGGGCAATTATTAGAAGTAGCAACAAACTGATCGGGTCAAAAATAACAGGAATATTGAATACGGAAACAATATCAAAATATTTCAAAGAAGACAGCTTACGGATCTTTTTTAAAGGCATTTCAAACAGCTATTCGCAGATCTTTTTTTCGACGAACAGGCTGTTTGCTGCGATCGTTCTGGTCGTCACCTTTTTCGACGTTTACGCGGGATTGTTCGGACTGCTTGCGGTCGTGACAACACAGATTTTCGCCTTTGCCCTGAATTTTGATAAAAATATCGTAGCCCGGGGACTGTACGGTTTCAACAGCCTGCTTGTCGCGCTCGGACTGGGCATTTATTTTGAGGCAAGTCCCTACCTCGCGGTGATCGTGATCCTGGCAGCTTTGCTCACCCTTTTCATCAGTGTCATGCTCCAGGGTGTTCTTGGGAAGTATGCACTTCCTTATCTGAGCTTACCCTTTATACTGGCCTTCTGGATCTTTTTTCTTGCCTCCCGGAATTTCCCGGCACTGGGCATCAGCGAAAGGGGGATATACACCTTTAACGACCTCTATACCATTGGCGGAGATACGCTTGTAAGGCTTTATGAATGGTTTAACGGCATCACCATCGTCTCTTCGGTGAAGGTATATTTCATCTCATTGTCTGCAATCCTTTTTCAGTACAATGTATTGTCGGGCATCATACTGGCAGCGGGACTGCTGGTTTTTTCAAGGATCGCCTTCACATTGTCCCTGCTTGGATTTTATACGGCATATTTGTTTTATATGCTTGTCGGGGCAAGCATTACTGAAGCGGATTACAGTTATATCGGTTTCAATTATATCCTCACGGCAATAGCCGTGGGCGGCTTTTTCATCATCCCGTCAAGGTTGTCCTATTTATGGGTTGTTGTCCTGATCCCGGTCGTTGCCATCATCACGACCAGTCTGAATGCGCTGTTCGCTGTTTTCAGACTGCCGGTGTATTCCCTTCCGTTCAACATGATTGTTTTGTTGTTCCTATATATCCTGAAATTCAGGCAGAAATTCTCCCCGCGGCTGGCAGAGGTATACATCCAGCAGGATTCTCCTGAAAGGAACTTTTATTCCTTTCAGAACCATATCAGCCGGTTCCGATACGACTACTACGAAAACATAAAACTCCCTTTTATGGGGAAATGGAGCGTTTCCCAGGGCCATGAAGGTGAGCATACGCATAAGGACCGGTGGAAGCATGCCTGGGATTTCGTAATATTCGACAATCAGGGGAACCAGTATCGGAATGAGGGCAATATACCTGAAGATTACTATTGTTTCAACAAGCCCGTTACGGCACCTGCCGATGGTGAGGTTGTAGAGGTGGTCGGTGACATCCATGACAATGCGGTTGGTGACGTCAACCTGAAAGACAACTGGGGGAACACAATCATCATTATGCATGGTCAACACCTGTATTCAAAGCTCAGCCATCTCAAGGAAGAAAGCATCAATGTGAAAAAGGGAGACAAGGTGAAATGCGGACAGATCCTTGCACGGTGCGGGAATTCAGGACGTTCACCCTATCCCCATCTGCATTTCCAGCTGCAGCCTTTCCCGTACATCGGTTCAGAAACCATCGACTATCCCCTTTCAAACTATATCAGGTATGAAGACGAAGGTTTCGAATATTGTTCCTATGCCAGTCCGGAAAAAGACGACACGGTCTCCAACATTGAACCGACACCGCTGCTGAAAAATGCTTTTAACCTGATTCCCGGACAGAGCCTGTGTTTTGAAGTCAGCTACGGCAATGAGACACATCAGGTGCAGTGGGAAGTGATGGTGAATGCATACAATAAATCCTATATCCGGTGCGACAAATCAGGCGCGACTGCATATTTTGAAAATGATGGTGACCTTTTCTATTTCACACATTACAAAGGAAAAAGGAACGCACTGCTGTATTACTTCTACCTGGCCTGTTATAAGGTGCCTGCGGGTTTCTATCAGGACCTGGAAATCCGGGATGATTACCCGCTTAATGCAGTACAAAGGAAGTGGATCCTTTGGATACAGGATCTTCTGGCTCCTTTTCATGTGTTCATGAGATCCCGCTTTGCCATAAACTGTTATCATATTGATGACCCGCTTTCTCCTTCTAAGATCAGATTGTTGTCATCATCGGAAAACCTGATCATGAACAACCCGGCAGGGAATAACCAGTTTATGATTGATATCGGGGGAAAAGGTATTGAATTGCTGACCATTCATACAAATGCCAAACAGAAACAAGTAAGGAAATGTCAGGAACAGTAATAATACACAGAGCAGCTTACATATTCATGTTGGCCATGTTGACCCTTATCGTCCAGGCACAGGACCAGGAAAAACTGACGTACGCGGAAGTCAATCCGCGCACCTATCAGTTGTATCTTGACCAGGATTGGCGAGCACTGATCCGGGAGGGAAGAAAGGCGCTCCGGGAGGGGATTGACTACTACTACCTTCGCATGCGCATGGGCATTGCACATTATGAGCTGAAGCATTATCAGGCTTCCATTCCGCATTTTGAAAAAGCCTATGCTGAAAATCCAGACAATCCATCTGTACAGGAGTACCTTTACTATGCATATCTGTTTTCCGGACGGCAGATGGATGCCGTGTTTGTCGCCAGAGATTTTCCGGATGCCATGAGGCAGAAGCTGGGTATCAGGGAACAAATGTCCGTGCATTCACTTTCGGCCGGCTATACCGGATCCCTGTATGAAACGGAAGATGCCATTGATGGAGTTTTGGCTCTGGATACAGCCGTTGGGGATGGTTTTCAGAGCATTCCAAAGAGATTCAACCTGTTCGGGCTGACACTGAACCACAACATGGGCAGCAGTGTGAACCTGACACATTCTGCACAGCTGCTTCGAAAGACAAATTTCGTCCTCAGTCGTTTTTCCGGACTGAATTATACCATTTCGGACCAGACGATCACACAGTTCCAGTATTACATCTCGCCTGCAATCCGTGCCGGCAAGGGATTGGTGATCATGCCCGCCTTTCATTTCATCTCGTACCGGATACCCGGAGTGGTGACATCGAACGGAATGGGCGGCAGGACAACGATAGCAGCGTCCAGCACTCACAATGATTTCATCCTGTCCCTTGCAGTGAACAAAGCATTTCAGTATGTCAATGCAGGATTATCCTTTTCCTACGGTACACTGAACAACAAAAAACAATATCAGGCAGGAGCCGAACTTACACTGTACCCGTTTGGTAACCTGAACCTGTATACCACTGCCAGGGTGTACAAGCTTTTTGAGTATTACGGCAGCGATCAGATGGCCGACAGACTGATCCTTCAAAATATAACAGGTTTTAAAGTATTTTCATGGCTGTGGCTTGAAGGCGAAGGAAGCTGGGGGGATTACACAGACTTTACCGAATACAACGGCTCCGTGGTATACAACAGTCTGGACGAGATCAACGGCAGGTATGCAGGAAGAGCCATAATCTGGCTGAAACAGGGTCATTTACAGTTTATACTGTCGTACAATCATACTGATCTGACAAATTATTATTATCCGAACATTATCACGGAAGATTTCATCAATACAATTCATTATTCATCGAACACATTTACAGGAGGTATCATATGGAAACTTTAAAAAGAGTGCTGCTTATGATCATGGCAGCATGCAGCATTTCATTGACAAGTGCACAGGAAAACCCGCAGCTGCTGGATGCATTTATACAGAGCTATGAAATGGAACAGCAGGGCAATTTCATGGAGGCCATTGCCTCATTGCAGTCCGTTTACAGCGCAGATTCTTATGAGATCAATCTCCGGATCGGCTGGTTGCTCTATTTAAAAGGAAACCTGACTGAATCCATGGATTACTATAATAAAGCTATTGCATTGAAACCGTATGCCATTGAACCGCGCTTTGGCATCGCTTATCCTGCTTACGACCACGGAAATCATGCCCTTGTAATTGAGCAGTACCAGAAGATTCTGGAAACCTGTCCGAACAATACGCTGGCATTGTACCGGCTGGGAGCAGTATATTATTATGACCAGCGGTATGCAGAAGCGGAAAAACAGTTTGAAAAGGTTGTGAATCTGTTCCCGTTTGACTATGATTCGCTGCTGATGCTGGCATGGACGAAGTACCAGCTGAAGCAGTACCGTGAAGCCCTCGTACTGTTCAACAAAGCGCTGCTTTACGATCCGGCAAGTGAATCCGCAAAAGAAGGAATCGGACTGATTGAATAAAGAGAAGACACCCCAACGGAGTATTACCCCGTTGTGGTGCAAATCATATTAAGATTGTCTTCCTGCTTCAAACGGTGAATTCACAATTTCATCGTATTGCGACTGATCGATATACTGAGGATCGTAATCGATGCCCAGACGCACAAACTGGCGGTTAAACGCCCTGAGATGATTTCTCGAACCTTTCAGCAGGTTCTTAAACACCAGCTCAATGTTTGCATTGGAAGTCTCTTCAAGATATTCCTGCAGATCCTTGATGTCAAGCTCCTCGATCAGAGCACCGACTTTAAAAGCCTCAACAACAGATTCAGAACCCTTAGAAACCAGATCATAATAAAGTGTCTTGAATTCATCATTGTCAAATTCACCCGGATCCCTGACCAGCACATTGTCTGAGCCATAGAATTCAAGCAGCAGAATGACTGCATTTAGGTGCTGCTCTTCCGCTTTTGAAATATTGGAGAAGGGAAGGGCACCCCAGATGTCATATAAAGCATAATACACATCCCTTGCCAGCTTCTCTTCGTCTTTCATGTAACCGAGCATATCAAGCTCTTCTTCACTCAGATCCGGCGTTTCAGAAAAATTCTGCCAGAGCGCTTCCTCATTGATCATTGTCGTACCGTCGGATTTAACATCCAAAATGCTTTCTATACCGATACTTTGATCTTCTGTTTCGTTCTTTTCACACGAGCCTGCGGACAACAGAATAGAAAAAAACAGGGTGTTCATCAAAACTGCAATTGCCAACTTTTTCATAACATATAAATTTTAATTGTTACACGTAATGTTTATTTAATTTATATGTAAGAAACAGAAAACGGAAATTTCCTACGGCTGAAAAATGAAAAATCAGGAACATTTGCAGAAACATATGGTGCTATTCCGGAAGGAGAGATGCAATACATTCATTTGATTCAGGCGTTAATTATATATTATTGAACAATCTTCCTTTAAGTGTTCCACTGGATTAAGGTAAAACGGTGATTCTGCCGGCTGGTTCATTGGTTTTAATGCAACGTCCCGGATACCTGAGTAAGAGATATGGTTTTTATTGATTTGCTTTGTACTGGATAATAATAAGCTCCACATCGCTCATGGTAAATCCGTAACTGCGCCGCAATAGTCCGAGCCGTGTGTTAACCGGTATGTTTTCGGGAATATTCAATTCATAAAGAATAAATGCAGTTGGCACATTATACAGGTTGCCAACTTCCATCAGGGTCATCGTTCCGTTGACAGCATATTCTTTTGAATGAACATGTTCTGAATCTGATCCTGATGCGGATTCCGACGTTGCAGAATGATCCTCAGGAATGATCTCAGGTTCCTCTTCTGTTGAAAGGTTATCAGATGGAAGGAGGGGAGCTGTGTTTTCACGTCCGTGCATTTGGCCTGAACCCGTATAAACAGTTTCAATGTCAGGTTTTACCATAAATGAGAATGTAATCAAAAGAAAAGATAAAACGAGAAACACAGGAGCTATAATGGTCCTCTTTTTTTTATCCGCGAATAATCTTCTGAAAAAGCTTACAATTGTTTTCCAGTGCAATATTATATGCAACGCCAGAAGAAATATGAAAAACAATGAAATGGCTAGATGGATCTTACCCCACTCATGCCGGTCCATGCCCAGGAAGTAAAGGTCCACATCCCTGCCGTAAATTTCATTTTCCTTATATCCCGGTACAAGCGTGTATTTGATCAGGAAACCGATACCTGCCATAGCCATCATATTGACGAACATGATGGCATCGATGATGAAGTTGATGTTCGTTTTATTTTTCATAACCATACCTCATAGAATCGAATAAATATAGTAAAAATTTCAAAATGTGAACATATGTTCATTATAATCCAAAATGATCCGGCACTTTCTTAAATACATGCTTAATTTATTAGTACTGAACATAGAAAATATATCCACAAGGAATACATAAATATTAAAAACAAATTACAGAGTTGTTTTAATTTGTTATTATTTTTATATTTACGACCAATTTTTTTTCATGTGAAATTTATCCGGAAGAAGCAAAGGTTATTTTTCCTATTGATATCACCCTTTATAATGTGGATGATAGTCAATACAACGGTTAATTGGCACAATCATATTATCCGGGGCAACTGGATATCACATGCTCACCCGTACAACAAAAAAGCAGAAGCAGCGAATCCATTTAAGACACACCAGCATTCTGAAGATGAACTTATTCTGCTTGAACGTATATCGCATTTCCTGATCGTGCTTGCCGGTGTTCTGATGATACTGGTATTTTTGCAACTCATTAAAGAAGGCACGACAATTTTAAAAATCCCGATACCCCTTTTTCAAACCATTCTGTCACAGCCCTACAGGGGACCACCTATTTCATTATAAGCACATTATAAGTAATTAAAGCTGCTGATTCATCAGCAACTGTGATGGGAGAATGTTGCTAAAACCGGTACTTCATACTTGTTCACTCAGGTTTAATGATTTACAAAAAGCAGATTCACATTCTTCAAATTAAGTTGCCGGTAACTAATTATTTATAATGTGTTTCTTATGTAGGTCCCGCATTAATTCATTCATGTTTAACAATTATTTGTGGCAATACATTCAGTGTAGGTATAATTTTATAAAACAATAATTTATGTATAAAATAATTTTGGCGTTCGTATTTGTGCTGCTTGTGGTAGCCTGCGGTAATAACGAAGCCACAAACGAGGCTGTGGAATTGAGCCTGGCCGGCGATACCATAGTTGTGTATGAAGAGTCACCCATTTTGAGTCATATAGTCACCCAGGAGTCTCAGTTACAGGATTTTTCTGCGGAGTTTAGAACCATCGGTACCGTTCGCCCCGTTTCAGGCAGATTTGCGGAAATTGCACCGCCCTTCCCGGGACGAATTGTAAAATCATATGTTCAGTTGGGGCAAAAAGTGGGTGCCGGATCACCGATCTTCGAGCTGGGATCTTCAGAGTTTTATGAGGCGACTAAGGCTTACTTTACAGCCCAGTCGGCAAACGAGCTTGCCCAAAGAAGATATAACCGTCAGAAAGAGCTGGCAGCCAACGGGGTTGCCGCCCAAAAGGATCTGGAACAGGCGGAAAGCGAAGCGATTATCTCCAGCCAGGAGCTTGAGCAGGCGAAAGCGACCCTGCATATATTCAATATTGATGCGGCCTCGCTTCAAATGGGACAGCCTTTGAAAGTCGTTTCTCCCATTTCCGGCGAGGTGGTGAAAAGCAATATTACCATCGGAAGCTATGCCAGGGAGGACTCGGAACCGCTGGCTGTGGTTGCGGATTTATCACGTGTCTGGGTTACTGCACTTGTCAAGGAGAATTATTTCGGATCGATCAAACATGGCGACCATGTGGAGGTATTTACCAGCACCCATCCCGGCAAAGCCATCAGTGGTGCGATCTATTATATAGGTGAAATGTTGGAAGAGGAAACCCGTTCGCTCGAAGTGATTGTCGAGTGCAGTAATGCAGACAGGGAGCTGAAACTCGGAATGTTTTGCGAGGTCCGTTTTTTGAGTTCACCGACAAAGGCGATCATCCTGCCTTCGACTGCCATCATGCAGGAACAGGATAGTGACTATGTGTTGATTGAAGAAACAAAGGGCAAATATGTTCGCCGCGAAGTGGAATCCGAAACCGCCAGTTTAGACAACGTGCTTATTACAAGAGGTATAAGCGAAGGTGAGAATGTGGTGATACAGGGTGGTATATACCTAAATATGTGAGCATATGATAAGACTGTTAGAGACCCTGATTCATCGTCGCTGGTTGATGACGATGGTATTTGTCGTGCTTTCGGGAGTCGGAATATATGCATGGCGGCAACTTGCCATTGACGCCTATCCTGATATTGCCGATGTGCATGTCGGTGTTGCCACACAAGTGCCGGGACTTGCAGTTTCGGAGATAGAGCAACAGATAACCATTCCCCTTGAACGGGAACTCAACGGTATACCGCGCCTGAAAATGATGCGGAGCAAGAACTTTTTCGGGATCTCCAAGATCACACTTGTTTTTAGCGACGGGACAGACGATTATTGGGCACGCCAACAAGTGCTTGAACGGATCAATGAGATCGAACTGCCTTTCGATGCCAGACCCGGACTTGACCCGCTGACTTCCCCCACAGGCGAAATATACAGGTATGTCGTTACGGGAAACAGAAGCCTGCGGGAACTTACTGAGCTCAATCAATGGGTCATCATTCCCCGCCTCAGACAGATTCATGGCATTGCTGACGTATCGAATTTCGGCGGTCTCATAAATCAGTTTCATATAGAAATAGATCCCAGCAAACTGGTTAAGTATAATCTATCGCTCGGCGAAATTACCGAATCCATAGAGCTGAACAACTCCAATGCAGGAGGCAGTACGCTTGTACGGGGTGATTTAAGCTATGTTATCCGTGGCGTGGGACTTGTGCGCGATTTGGAGGATCTGGGCAATATCGTGGTGAAGAGCGTTGGCGGAGGACCTGTCTATGTAAAGGATTTGGGTGAGTTAAAGTATGGAAATCCTGAACGCAAAGGTATTTTTGGCTATGTTGATGACGAAATTGACTATGAAGACGGCGTACAAGGTATGGTGCAGTTGCTTCGCCATGAAAATCCCTCACAGGTACTCGAAATAATAAACCAGGCGGTCGATGATTTGAATAGCAACATCTTGCCGGAGGATGTGAAGATTCACACCTTTTATGACAGAACGGAAATGGTCAATGCTACGCTGCATACAATTTCACATACACTGTTATTCGGTTTTCTCCTGGTTATCGGGGCATTGATTATATTCCTCGGAAGTCCGAAAGGGGCGCTGCTTGCCACTGTTACCATTCCCATTTCCCTGCTGATCGCTTTTATCCTGATGTGGCTGTCCGATATTCCCGCAAATCTGCTTTCTTTGGGAGCGATTGATTTCGGTATTATTGTGGACGGCACGATTGTGATGATGGAGACTATCCTTAGAAAACGTGAGGAAGCTCCTGATGAGCGTTTGGACAAATCAAATATAGCGAAACGAGCTGCAGAGGTTGCAAAACCCATCTTCTTTGCAACAGTGATCATTATCATAGCCTATATGCCTCTGTTTGCATTTGACAGTGTTGAGCGAAGACTCTTTGCCCCAATGGCATTTACATTGAGCTTCGCACTGCTGGGAGCATTGGCGTCAGCGTTGATTCTGATTCCCGGCCTGACTTTTTCGGTATACAAAAAGCCTCAAAAGGTCTATCACAATCGCTGGCTTGAGCGCCTGACAGAAATGTATAAAAGTCAGACTGCAAAAATTATCGCTGCACCAAAAAAGTTAATTGCCCCTATTGCAGCAATTCTGGTTGCGGTTATCGGGCTTTCTGTCGTGGTAGGGAAAGACTATTTGCCTAATCTTGACGAAGGAAGTATCTGGCTTCAGGTACAGCTTCCTCCGGGTATGTCGCTCGAAAAGTCCTCCGAAATGGCAACTGTGCTCAGAAATAAGCTTAAAAGCTATGGGGAGGTGAGCTATGTGATGACTCAGGCGGGTCGTGACGACGAAGGTGTCTGTCCGTTCTCATTTTCGCATATTGAGGTGATGGTCGGGCTAAAGCCTTATGATACATGGCAAAAGGGTCGCCGAAAGGACGACCTGATTGCCGATATGGCAGCAATGATCGAAACCATGCCCGGATACAGCGTAGGGTTTACGCAACCCATTATTGATATGGTTATGGATCAGATTGCAGGTTCGCACAGCGATCTGGCCATAAAAATTTATGGTGAAGATATTGCCGAAAGCAGACGTATAGCAGAACAGGTGAAAAAGATTGTCGGGGAAGTTCCGGGTTCTGCCGATCTCAGCATTGTGGAAGAGCCTTTTCTGCCACAACTTCAGATAGCAACCGACCGCAATAAAATCACCCAATACGGATTAAATGGTGCTGATGTGGCCGAGTTGATAGAAGTTGCGATCGGCGGTAAAGCTATTTCGCAGGTGTTCATCGGAAGCAGGGTTTATGATGTGACTTGCCGTTACAACGATATGTCGCGCGATACGCCCGAAAAAATCGGGGCTTTGATGCTTACTTCGGGTTCGGCAATGATGATTCCACTTTCGACTGTGGCACAGATTAAAACGACAACAGGCCCAAGCATGATTTCCCGGGAGATGAACCAGCGTTTTGTTACTGTGAGTTTGAATCTGCGGGGACGCGACCTGACGACTTTTGTCAGGGAGGCTGAATCAAAAATAGAGGAGCAGATCACTTACGACCGATCCAAATTCCAAATTCGCTGGCATGGGCAGTTCGAAAACCAGCAGCGGGCATACAACCGTCTTGCTGTGGTTATTCCAATCACCCTGACGGTGATGTTCCTCCTTCTGTTCTTTACTTTCGGAAAGTTCCGTCAGGCGGGACTGGTTATGGGGATGTTACCGCTCGCAGTTTTTGGAGGTATGCTGGCGTTGGTAGTACGCGGATTGACCTTTAATGTGTCTTCAGCGGTGGGATTTATAGCCCTGTTCGGACTTTCGATTCGCAACGGAGTAATCATGTTATCCCATATCAATATATTGAGGCAGAGAGGTCATGAACTGAAGCAGGCTGTTATTGAGGGAGCGTCGCACCGGTTAAGACCGATGATGATGACCGCCACCGTAGCGATTCTCGGATTATTGCCTGCCTCACTCGCAACGGGCATTGGTTCGGATGTGCAGCGCCCGCTGGCAACAGTAATTGTATACGGATTTTTATTTTCCACGATATTTACACTGTTTATCCTTCCTGCTCTCTATTATCTGATGGAGAGATATTACGAAAGAAAAGAAGCTTTGTCACCAGAAGAAGATGAATGATACGTGGCCTGGCGGGGAACAACATATAAGAGTTACATGTAAAAACTTTAAAATCATGAAGATAAAATGCGAATAATCAGTATGATCATATATGCCTGCCTGGTTCTATTATTTCACAGGGATATCATGGCCCAGGAAATGGAAGATCACAGGCAGATACCCATATCGCTGAGTGATTTTCTTTCGAATGTCACAAAAGGAAACCTGGAGCTCATTGCCAACCAGTTCAATGTCAGCATAGCCGAAGCGGAACTAAGGGCCACCAGGGTTTTTCCCGATCCTGAGGTTGCAACGGAATACTCTAATAGTGAGGACTGGAAGGTGGAAATGGGACAGACCATCGGTGCCGGTATTAGCTACCCGTTCAGCTTAGGCAATAAAAGAGGGGCTTCAATAAGAGTGGCAAGGACCCGCATGGAACTTGAGCAGTTCATACTTGAGGCATGGCT
>JAFGPB010000107.1 GCA_016926205.1 Bacteroidales bacterium | reverse complement strand
GCACTTTCCAGGGGTGCATCCCTTGCTGTTGTCGATGAGCCGGTACTGGTTTCTGATTCCCGTATTATCAGGGTGCATGATGTGCTGTCGACCTTGCAGCATTTGTCCACTCTGCACAGGGAGAAGTCCGGATTCAGGATACTTGCTGTTACCGGATCAAACGGAAAGACCACAACAAAAGAATTATGCAGTGCGGTTTTATCAAAGCGCTATAAAGTCCATGCCACGGAAGGGAATCTGAATAACCACATAGGTGTGCCACTCACCCTGCTGTCAATGGATCCCGGGACAGAACTGGGCATTGTGGAGATGGGAGCCAACCATCCCGGAGAGATCCGTTTTCTGTGTGAGATTGCAAAGCCAGATTACGGACTCATTACAAATATCGGGAAAGCGCATCTGGAAGGATTTGGAAATGTTGAAAATGTGCTTAAGGCGAAGGGAGAGCTTTTTAAATATCTTATGAACCACAAAAGAACATTGTTTGTCAATGACGGGGATCCCTATGTGAAAAGGCTGATCCCTGAAGGATATGATAGATGTTTTTATTACAACGGAAAAAGGGGGGTTTATGCAACGGGCATTACCGGAAATCTGTTTATGAAAATGCAGATCGCATCGGGTGACCGGATACAGGATATCAGTACGAAGATGATCGGCAGGTATAATGCAGAAAATGTGCTGGCTGCGTATTGTGTGGGATTGCATTTAGGTGTTCCGGAGGATGAAATGGCAGAGGCCATAAATGCCTACAGATCGCACGGCTACCGTTCACAACTGATCGTATCGGACCGAAACCGCATATTCATGGATGCGTACAATGCCAATCCTTCAAGCATGATGGCCGCCATCAGCGAATTTCTTGCTTATCCTGATCAGGACAAACTTTTCATACTTGGTGAGATGAAAGAAGTCGGATCACGGACCAACACAGAACACAGGGAAATATTATCGCATCTCAGGGAAAAGGGCATAACAGACGTGATGTGTGTGGGGGAATCTTTCAGGATACCCTCTTCTGAGTCCGGCTATATGTTTTTCGGAAATGCGGACGCGTTAGCGGTTTATTTGCGGCAACAACCGGTTAACGGACGCTTCATTTTTATCAAAGGGTCCCGCAGTAACCGACTGGAGAAGATTCTGGGACTTCTCTGACAGCCTTTTTATCGTTCCACCATAAAAGGATACCTGTAATTGATGGGCGGAACAAAAGTTTCCTTTATTGATCTGGGAGAAACCCACCGGATCAGGTTCAGTGCAGAACCTGCCTTGTCGTTGGTACCCGATCCGCGGCTGCCTCCGAAGGGCTGTTGTCCGACGACCGCACCAGTCGGTTTGTCGTTGATGTAAAAGTTACCGGCGGCATTGACGAGCTTCCTGGTTGTGAGTTCAATGATCTCCCGTTTTCTTGCAAATACCGATCCGGTAAGGGCATACATTGAAGTCTTGTCGCAAATTTCCAGAGCTTCAGTGTATTTGTCAGCAGGGTAGATATACAGCGTAAGCAAAGGACCGAAAAACTCCTCCTGCATGGCGAAGTAGAAGGGGTCGGATGATACCACGACTGTCGGTTCAATAAAGTATCCCGTACCTTTGTATGATCTCCCACCTGCAATGATCTTAGCGACTTTTTCCCGTTTTATTCTCCGGATCACCCCGTTAATTCTTTTAAATGCATGATCATCGATGACTGCATTGATGAAATTTGTGAAGTCCTCTGGTCCGCCCATTTTAAAGGAAGCGATATCTTCCAGCAGCATGTTCTTTATTTCAGGCCACAATGTGTCAGGAATGTAAGCACGTGAAACGGCAGAACATTTCTGTCCCTGATATTCGAAAGCTCCTCTTGATATAGCCGTAACCACTTGTTGCGGGTCAGCCGATTCGTGCACGATGACAAAATCCTTACCTCCGGTTTCACCCACAATACGCGGATAGCTGTGATACTGATGAATATTCTGACCGATGGTTTTCCAGAGGTTCTGAAAAACCTGTGTTGAACCCGTATAATGCAAACCTGAGAAATCCGGGTGTGAGAGAACGGTTTTGCCTGCAACCGGACCCGGAACGAAGACCATGTTGATCACCCCGTCTGGCAGGCCCGCCTCCCTGAGCACATCCATGATCACCTTGGCAGAATACACCTGTGTTGCGGATGGTTTCCATACAACGACATTTCCCATGATGGCCGGTGAAGTGGGCAAATTGCCGGCGATGGATGTGAAATTAAAAGGGGTAACTGCAAAAATGAAACCTTCAAGCGGTCTAAGCTCCAAGCGATTCCAGACACCGGGAGGAGAATATGGCTGGTACTTGTAGAGATCTGTCATGAATTTCACGTTATAACGGAGGAAGTCTATTAACTCACAGGCAGCATCAATTTCAGCCTGAAATATATTCTTGCTTTGTCCAAGCATTGTGGCTGCATTGATCTTCAGCCTGTAAGGACCCGAAAGCAGGTCAGCAGCTTTTAAAAATATCGACGCGCGTTCCTCCCAGGACATGGAAGACCAAAGTTCCCTGGCTTTTATTGCTGCATCGATGGCAAGACCAACCTCCTTTTCAGCGCCCTGGTGATAGTATCCCAGGATATGCTGGTGGTCGTGCGGAGGATTTATTTCGATCAGCTTTCCTGTTCTGACTTCCCTGCCGCCGATAAACATCGGAATCTCAGTCTTGTTTTTCCTGAAATCCCAAATCAGTTGTTTCAACTCGTCCCGTTCCCTTGTTCCGGGTGCATAGCTAAGTATCTGTTCGTTTTGCGGCTCTGGTACGTTATAGAATCCTGTAGCAGGCATGGTATATTGTTTTAATGGTATCGGAACATGAAATCATTCATTGTCAGAAAGATTCACCTGATTGTAGAAGTATCTCTGACTGTACAGGTTAAATTTAGGAAACAACAGCATTATAAAAAATGATAATTATTTGATTACTCTCCTTTGGCAGGAGAAGCTGTTGATAAATAGTGGGTAACAGAATAAAAATCAAAGCTGTATTTCATGGGCTTCTGAACAGGATGTTGTACTTTTGTCACGGTAAATTCTGATGATGCCAATGAGGAAAGTAATTTCAGCCTTCCGGAATAGTATTAACATCTTGCGTGAATCGAGATTATGGGCTGTTTTGAAGAATAAGTATGTACTTACGGCAATCATTTTTTTTATCTGGATCCTGATCTTTGACCAGAATAACCTCATTGAAAGAAGAAAGATCAACCGTGAATACAAAGAACTGATCGAAGAAAGGGAATATTATCTCAACAAGATCGAGGAAGACCGGAAACGGATTGAAGAGCTTAAAACCGACAATGAGAATCTTGAGAAATTTGCACGTGAACAGTATCTTATGAAAAAAGAAAATGAGGATATCTTCATTATTGTTGATGAGTAATTTAAAATAGATAATCCCGTCTTTCGATTTCCCTCATGATACTGAGCAGCCCGGATTCATCGGTCTCCGGGAGTGCGTTCACGGAAATATAATGCAGCAGTACTTTTAAGGCCTCCCGGATATTTACATAGGGAAAATGGTTCCTGTGAGCTTGATTTAGGTATTTCACAACCCGGAAAGCATCAAACCATCTGTAAAACCTGTTTGTAAATGACCTTACGTTTCTGCTGTTGCCGTTTATGTCAGCAATGGCGGTTTCTGCCTGGTTCTGTCTGAGAAAGCCTCCTAAAGGTTCCGGAATACTGTCAATCAAACAGATTGTATCCGGTATTGATTTCATATGGAATGCTCCGGTCAACCGGAAGAAATCTTTTAGCAGCAGGAAGCTGTCCGGGTGGTATGTCATAAATTCATCTTTCGATGCTGACAAATACCTGTTTAATGCAACACCTGTACCGAAGGGAACCCTGACTTCGGGTCTGGGTGAAGGGATTACCCTTGTAGTATTGATTTCATGGAAATTGCCCAGGGGAATGATCTTATGCAGGAAATAAAAATCCTCACCGGCCTTGCGACGGTTCATGCCTCCCTGTGAGATGTACGTACCGGCCCTGACTGCAAATGCGGATCCCATGGTGTGGAAGGCATGAGGAAAACCGGTAAAACGCAGGAACTGATTGACATATCTGAGGTGAAGTTCGTACCGGATGATGCCCCTGTAGACCCTTTCCGGATAAACATTGCCGGAGACGGGATGTTCGAAGTAAATGTTGAACCCGTTTGCCGACGGGAATTTTTTATCGTGAATTTCAATGGCTGTGAAGTAGTTCTGATCACAGGTGCAATCTGCATCAAATGAAAGGATCAGTCCTCCTGCATTGCTGATCCGGCTGAATCTGTATGCTGCCTCATCCATTCCTATTTTCCTTGCCATTCCCGCACCGGCATGTTTTACAGGAAGGTTTAAGGCTTCAATAATCATCACCCGGAAGGAAGGATCATGATGCGAACTGATCCACCTCCTGGCAACCCTTATGCTGTTCAGGTTGTTTTGAATCACGGAATCTTCGGCATTTTCCGGAGAATTGACGACGATGATCACTTCTACATTCCTCGAAGGCCGGGAAGAATGCCACAGAGCATTAAGTGCTGATAATACATCCGGTTCGCAAAAAGCGGGTATGATGACAATGTATTGAAGTCTGTCAGAAGGGAGGTCTGGTAGATAAGGCGTAAAATTCCCCTGCTTACTGAAATAATTTTCAGCAAAGCCCATAGGATTTACAATTACCTTCTGCTTCTGAGCTGCTCACGGTACGCTTCGTTCAGCCCGTCGATCACGGATTGTGTGATATCCAGACTTTCGTTTGCATACAGTATATTGCCCCCGAAGGAAGTACCGAGGACATACCGGTAGTTGTATTCCTTACTGTGTTCGTTCAGGTACTGCATGATCGCATCGATCAGCTGACGATTCATAACTGTTTGCTGCTCAGTTAGTTCATCACTAAGTGATTGCTGAAGTTCGAGGAGTTCCTGTTGTTTTATGTAGAGTTCCTGTTCAAGGTTTGTAGCTTCGGACCGTGTTATTAATCCCCTGTTGTACCTGTCCTGATAATCTGTTACTTCCTGTTGGTAGGCATTCTGCCTTGTGGCAAATTCAGCATCGGATGACTGAAAACTTCTTTCCAGCTCATCTGCAAGATCAATCGCCATGTCGTAATTGGCCAGTACCGTGTCGATCTGTACGTAAAAAATCTGGTTGTCCTGTACGGGAGCAATGCCTGTTTCCAGATTGCCGGATTTTGTCCTGTTGCCTGCACCCGCAAGCAGGAAAACATATAGTCCCGCTATCGCTAAAGCAAGTATGATATTTACAATCAGTTGCAGCTTTTTCATATACTGTATTACTTTTTAGGTTTATTTGGGAAGCAAATATATATTTTTATGCTTACAACAAAAAATTGAAAGCAATTATATAATGAATCATTATGACAGGTTAAAATTCAGGACAGGGGACCTCTCCCGGTTTCTGGCGCCTGGGGATTGCAAATTTAAAGGTCATTGACAGTTCATGAGATCCGAGTGCCTGTCCGATAAGGTTTGAGACGGTAAGATCATAACTGTAGCCAATATTGAAATACTGCGTTTTATACCCCACCAGCACGATCAGCGCATCACCACGCTGAGAGTTGAAAGGGGGAATACCCCTGTACCAGAGT
>JAFGPB010000106.1 GCA_016926205.1 Bacteroidales bacterium | reverse complement strand
AGATCAAATTCGGGATTGCAACAGGTAATCTGAAGATTGGAGAACAATTGCCAACAGTACGATCACTGGCAGTTGACTTAAAAGTAAACTTAAATACGGTTGCAAAAGCATACAAGGAGCTGGAAATTCAGAAAATTCTGGAAACACAGCAGGGGACCGGTACTTTTATCAGCACGACCGAACTTCAAATATCAGAAAAGGAAAAAAACAGGAAACTGCAGGAGATCTGCAATGAGTTCAGCACAATTGCCTTCAGCTATGGATTTTCAGTGAACGATATTATAACTCAACTTCAAAAACAAAAATGAAATGAAAGAAAACCCGATCTCTAAAAACTTCTTCAATCCGGTGGCATTTACGTTACTGATCGTATTGCTTGGGATTGCTATTGGCTTATATGCTTTTGAAATTATTGGCATTCCTTTCTTTGTTGCCTTACTGATCCTGTCTGTACTTATTGCCAGTTCCATTCATATTGCGGATCAGTGGGAAAAAGCTGTGGTTCTGAGAATGGGAAAATATAAAGGACTCAAGGGACCCGGAATATTCGTGATCATTCCCATCATTGACAGGATAGATAGATATATTGATCAGCGGATCCGTGTAACCTATTTTAAAGCCGAACAAACTTTAACCAAGGATACCGTACCGGTAAATGTTGATGCAGTGATATACTGGACCGTCTGGGACGTTGAGAAAGCAGCGCTTGAGGTCCAGGAATATGAGACAGCCATAACGTATATTGCACAGACCAGCCTTAGGGATATCATCGGCAAACATGAACTGGCCGATCTTTTGCAGGACCGGGACAAGATCGCAAATGACCTGCAGAAAGTGCTGGACAGTGATACCAACCCATGGGGTATTACCTGTCAGAACGTCGGCATAAAAGATATTGTCATTCCACAGGCACTGGCCGATGCAATGAGCAAACAGGCACAGGCTGAAAGGGAGCGAAGGGCAAGGGTTATTCTGGGCACCGCCGAAACGGAAATCGCAGAAAAATTTGCCAAAGCCAGCGAACAGTACAGGGACAATCCTGTAGCGTTGCACCTGCGCGGCATGAACATGTTGTTCGAAGGTCTGAAAGAAAAAGGTTCCATGGTCATCGTTCCCAGTTCGGCACTGGATTCCATGAACCTGGGTGCGATCGGCGGTCTGGCTTCTTTTGGGAAAGGTGAATGATCCTTCCTGAGAAGAAGTTTAATTCCAGATTTATCAGCTTCTGATCGCATGATTCAGTAAGGTTGCTTTAGGATTTACCAAAGGTTCTGTTTCGGGACATTCCCGTTATTTTCCAATTTGCTATATTTATACCTTCATCAAAAAACCAGCCCTATGAATAATCAGACAATCAAAAAGAAAAAGCACACCGGAAGACGAATCGTGCTATTAAACAATGAAATCAAACATGATACGCTGCTCAAAACCGCAAGAAATGCATCTGTCAAGCTCGCACACTTTAACGATTACATGGAGAAGCCCGAGAGATTCCCGATGGCTTTCAGGGAAGGTGACGGGATCTTTTTTGAAAAATTGAATGTCGCGGTCCTGAACTATAACAAGGAGGAAGAACTCAACTACATAAAAAAGGGGGCGGATCAGAAGGAAATCCTGGTCAACGAACCTGAACGTTATATCTATAAAATTGATCAACAGGATTATGTGAAAGGTTACCGTGACGGTATCAATGCCTTTTATGAGAATTACAGCAGGAAAAAAGTGGGCTCGCATCCTTATGACAAGCAGATCTATGAGATCAGTAAGAAATTCATCGATGATGAGCTGTCATCATGGGGCATCAAAGCGACTAACATCCTGGAATCTCGTTACACGGGCAAAAACATAAACATCGCCGTACTCGATACGGGATTGTATAAAACACATAATGACCTGAAAGGCAGAAATATAATCACGCAAAGCTTTTTCAGTACCGGTTCCGCCTCTGATGCTGACGGTCATGGATCCCATTGTGTGGGCATTACCTGCGGATTCAATGATAAAACAGGGATGCGTTATGGTGTTGCCATGAATTCCAACATATACTGTGGCAAAGTACTTAATGACGAGGGTGAAGGAACGGACGGAAGCATCCTGGCCGGTATTGAGTGGGCTATGAAAAACAAGTGCAGCGTGATCAGCATGTCATTGGGGGCACCCTGTGATGCCAACGATCCCTTTTCACAAACCTTTGAGAATGTGGCGAAAAGGGCCATGAAACAAGGCAGCCTCATCATCGCTGCTGCAAGTAATGAAAGTATCCGGCCGGATGTGGTATCACCCGTCGGACACCCGGCGAATTGCCCCTCCATTATGGCTGTAGGGGCAATTGACAGCAACCTGGATATCGCCTGGTTTTCATGTGGTGGCCTGAACAGTAACGGTGGTCAGGTTGATTTGGTTGCCCCGGGCGTATCGGTTTACAGCATGATCAACAAGCAGAATGAACATGAAAAATGGGATGGTACAAGCATGGCCACTCCATTCGTATCGGGAATAGCCGCATTGTATTTTGAACAAAACCCGGATGCCACGCCCCTTGAGGTCTGGACCCTGCTTACACAAAACGCCATGAGACTCGATTTAAGCTCAATTGACGGAGGTTCAGGATTGGTGCAGGCACCCCGTGAATAGAAATATGTGAGAAAAACAGTCAAACATCAGACAATATGGTAAAAACAACCAGACAGGATTTTGTCGCTTCCGTTCTTGATGATTACATGGACCGGATGGATCAAATTGCTGACAACCTCAGATCAAAAGGATGTGAAATAAATGAAGTACTGAAGATATCCGGTGTGATCACGGGTTCTGCCGAACAAAAATTAAATCTCAGTGAACTTCACGTTGAAGG
Organism: Bacteroidales bacterium; assembly: GCA_016926205.1. Taxonomy (GTDB): domain Bacteria; phylum Bacteroidota; class Bacteroidia; order Bacteroidales; family UBA10428; genus UBA5072. The sequence goes on along the minus strand of JAFGPB010000106.1, from coordinate 3,546 downwards.
TGTCGCTTCTATAGAAAAACAAAGAATATTGAGAAAGCAACGCCGTACAAAAAAATAAGCAGTCATGATTTTCTGTATGTTTTGCCGTTAGCACATGCAAAGGATAAAGACGTAAGGGGAAAAAACAGGCAGGTAGTTTTGATCAGAGCTTCGTTGCCGGAATTAAAGTGGTCAGATAACTTTGATCAGAATTTTATTTTTAGGATACAGGCAACCAAAAGAAACGGATTCAATACCGTTTTCTTTCAGTAAATACTCAACCTCATTGACAGCCGGTTCTTCAACTGCGATCAATAAACCTCCGCTGGTCTGGGGATCGCAGAGGATAATTTTATCGTTTTCTTCCCTGAGTTGAATTCTGTGACCGTAGTTTTCCCAGTTGCGGTAAGTTCCGCCGGGAATGCAATCCTGCTCAATATATTCTAAAGTTGCAGCCAGAACGGGTATTTTATCAAATTCCAGCACAGCAGAAAGACCGCTTCCCTCACATACTTCTGTAAGATGACCCAGCAAACCGAAGCCTGTTACATCGGTCATGGCCGTTACCCCGCTGATGCCCGCAATATCCTGTCCGACTGCATTCATTTTCAGCATGGACTCTTCGGCAACATGTCTGTGTTTCTCCTTCAGCTTTCCCAGTTTTAGTGCCGTGGTAAGAATCCCGACACCCAGAGGCTTTGTCAGATATAATTTAGATCCTGCAGTAGCGGTGTTGTTCCTTTTGATCTGATCAATCCGTATGCGGCCGGTAACCGCCAGGCCAAAAATCGGCTCCGGGTTGTCGATGCTGTGCCCTCCTGCCAGCAGGATCCCTGCTTCTTTGCACGCTTCACGTCCCCCCTGAACAACCTGACCTGCTATTTCGGAAGACAATTTGTCCAGAGGCCATCCCAGAACCGCTATGGCCAGCAATGGCTTTCCCCCCATGGCGTATATATCGCTGATGGCATTAATTGCAGCGATTCTGCCAAAAACAAACGGATCATCAACAACGGGCATGAAAAAATCAGTCGTACTCATAATCGCTGTTCCATCCTCAAGGTCATATACGGCAGCATCATCCAGACTTTCATTCCCCACAAGCAATCTGGGATCATTTCCCGGCAGGGCACTTTTTTCCAGTATCTCACGCAATACCCCCGGTGAGATCTTACAGCCACAACCGGAACCGTGACTGTATCGGGTCAGTTTAACATCGTTCATTTTGTTTCAGAATATTCAGAATGGCCGCTGCATTTTCAACCGGGTTTACATATGGTCTGGATATTGTGATCATTCTATCCCTTTTATGCAGTTTCATTCCCTTTAAATAAGATTTATCGTAATAATTCAGACAAATAAGTGCAACCTCAAAGAATTTGTCTTCATTCAATAACTGAAGTGCAAATTTTGTATTCAGTCCGCCCAGTCTTTTGGAGATCCTGTTTATGGAATCGGCCAGCATTGTTTTTGACACACCGGAATATTCCGAAACCAGGTATTTTGCGCGTTCCTCTTTCGGGATATCCAAAAAATAAACCGGACTTCTTAACATCTGTTTATAAAGATTCGCAGGAATGTTCACACCTCCGATGTTATGACTTTCATCTTCCAGCCAGACAGGCTGAGAAAAATCAAGCTTCCGCCATACATCGAAAAGGTCATTTTCAAACTGTTCCGCTGTTGGCTGGACCCTGTCTTCGATGGTTCCAAAAGCGGACCCCTTATGCCCCGCCAGTTCTTCAAAGTCCACTGCCTGAAGTCCCATTTTCTGAAACTGTCTGACAACCATAGTTTTGCCACTGCCCGTATAACCTCCGATAATCTTTAGGTCATACGGAACGTCAAATATTTCATGTAAGTGATTCCTGTATGCCTAATACCCTCCCTGAATCACAAAAATTTCTGTAAAACCATTGTCCGCAAGATGTTCTGCAAATGTCCGGCTGCGCATCCCTCCCCTCCAGCAATGGACAACTGTCTTTCCATTGAATGCAATTCTTCTTGATTCAGTGAGGAAATCAGAAAGCCTGGGTTTTACATATCGATGAGCCATTTCCACAGCTTTTTCAGCAGATTGTTTTGTATAAACGGCCCCCAGCCGTGCCCTTTCGATGTCAGTGAAAAGCGGGATGCTGACGGCTCCCGGGATATGCCCTTTCTTATATTCTCCGGGTGAGCGGACATCAATGATGGGAAGGTCTGTTCCCAGACAATCGTCGATATCGATCTCCTGAATCATACCATGAATGAAATGGAATTTATATGCATATTTAGTCAAAAACTTAACAATTCCGGTCAGGTCAAGCGGAAATGTCAGCATCCTTTCGATAATGTACTATGAATACCAGAACAATTATTTTGATCCGGATTGATGGTCGCTGAATGCCAATGATGTAAATTTGATCATTGTTTCACATCCATGCCCGGCATCAAGCAACATTATTCCTTTATCAAGATCCTGACGGGTTCGGACCTGTCACGGAGAAGAATTCCGTTTATGTCAGTCAGAAGCGAGATGGAAGGCCCTACGGTCTGGCTTACAGGCTGCATGCACGGAGACGAGATCGGGGGCACCGTCATCATACACGAAATTTTCAGGAAACTTAAACACATGCTTCTGAAAGGAAAAGTTCTGGCTTTTCCGCTGATGAATCCATTTGGCTTCGAAACAGTATCCAGAAATATTGCAATTTCAGAAGAAGATCTGAACAGATCGTTCCCGGGCAATGATAAAGGAACCTTGGGAGAAAGGATTGCATCAAAGATCTTTAACCATATTATGGAGTCAAAACCATCTCTTGTAATTGACCTGCATAATGACTGGAACAAGTCGATCCCCTATGTATTGACAGATCCCGCGAGCGACAGGGAAATTGACCGGATTGTACTTGATTATGCCGGATTGACCGGCTTGCTGCAAATCGAAGACACAGAAAAGATTCATTCTTCACTGACCTTTAGTCTGATCCGTCAGAACATACCTGCCATGGTACTTGAACTGGGAGAATCCCTCATAATCAATGAGAAAAACATCACCATAGGGATCAATGCCATCTGGAATGTACTGATGAAACTGGAAATGGTCCCTGCTCTTGATGAATACTATCAGTATCCATTGCTTCTGGAGTTCCGCAACACAACACTTCGGTATTCTTCCTTACCGCTAAGCTCAACAAGCGGGGTAATCAGGTTCCTGAAGAAACCGGGTGACATCATCATAAGAGGGCAGAAAATCGCCCGGGTATATAATGCCTTCGGGAAACAAATAGAAACTATAGCAGCGCTTGAGGGGGGAATTGTTATCGGTCATACCGACAGTGCAATGGCATTCCCGGGTTCACCGGTGATGGCATTCGGAGTATTCAAATGATTTCGCAGCAAAGCTGCAATTCATTTTCTGTTTGTCGCTCAAAGTCCAAACCTGCGGTTTTCTTTGTTCGCCAAACAAAAAATACCGCATACGCGGCATCATTTGTTTTGTGACCCCGGCGGGATTCAAACCCACGACCTTCAGAACCGGAATCTGACGTTCTATTCAGCTGAACTACGGGGCCATTTGGGTGT
>JAFGPB010000105.1 GCA_016926205.1 Bacteroidales bacterium | reverse complement strand
TACATTAATGAATAATACTCAAAGTTTTTTGATTGAATATTGCCATTTTTATTTCATTCATTTTTTTTAGCTTTGGAACCATTTCAGGCAAATATGAAGCTGACATCAAGGATTTTTACCCCTTTATTGCTTTTGCATATATATTTAACGGGATTTGCGGTATTTATTATTTTGTATATCCTGTTGAGGCAATTTTCACTGAACCTTGGCCAGCACATGACCGGAATCGGGATTCTGACGGCAGCTTTCCTTCTGGCCATCACAGTCGGAAGCAGTTTTCTTGGAAAACGCGCGGATAAGACCGTCCATCTGCCGGCATTGCTCATTATTCTGGAACTGGGGATTGCCATTTACGGGTTCAGCTTACCACTGTTGCAATTCCTTCTCATTAAGACTACCGGACTCGTTTCGCAGTATCTGAATGCAGGTACCTTAGGAACTTCCTTACTCAGGTTTCTTGTTTCCTTTGTCCTGCTTCTTCCTGCAGCAATGGCAGGGGGATTGATACCTGTTTACAGTAAATTCACGATCAGGCATGTAAGCCACATCGGCAAAAAAACGGGAATGATCTTTGCGCTGCTGAATGCCGGAGCCCTTACCGCATGCTGTATTGGCGGATTGTATATGATTCCGGAATACGGTCATTTCAGATCACTTATCGTAGTCTCTTCAATACTCATCCTGAATTCATTATTGAGCCTGTTATTCTTACTGCCCGGGGCTTCGCATCCCGGCATTCACCCAGCAGGAGTACTGGCACAAAAAGCCCGCAGAAGCGGCTTGTCAGTTTTAAAGAAACAGGTTGTGCTGGAGGCCGAGAGCAAGCTTACAAGGACACTTCTCTGGGTCGTTTCGATCCAGGGGTTTACAGCAACGGCATACATTATTTTGTGGGCGAGAACATTGCTCAGTCTTTCTTCGGTCAGCAACGACCGCACCATGATAGTAATGTTGCTGCTGACAACGGCAGGAATGGCCCTTGGCAGCACTTTTTTTAAAGGTTTGGCCGACAGGCCCAGAAGAAAGTTTTTTACACTGGGACTGATCGAAATGCTTATCGGTATTTCAGCTATGATCTCTTACATCGCTATGTTTCCTGTGATGGAAAGGTATACTGTTGATCCTTCTGATGCGGGTAACTTCTGGAGCGGATTCAGGAATGAATTGTTGTTTTTGTCCGTATTCATGTTTCTTCCTTCTTTTTTCACCGGTGCAACATTTCCGATGGCATGCCGGTTGTACCCGAAGAGACTTAAAAAGGCGGGACAGCGCATCGGATGGCTTGTCAGCATTTTTTTTCTGGGTGCAATCATGAGCCTGTTCATGATCAGTTTCCTTTTCATTCCCCTGATCGGAATGAACACTACGTTTTTCATTGTTGTCACCATCAGCATCATTATCGGTATAGTCCTTATTCTCAGAGATTCCAGGTTCAAAAGAGGATTCAGGATGACCATGTTCCTGATTGCTGTTGCGATCATAATCGGATTGCAGCACTTCTTTCGTCAACAGAACCATCAGATGCACAGATCGGAACTTAACTTACAGGATTCCATACAGGTTATCAAAGAAGGCAGTACTGCATCAGTCTTGTTAATCAAAAGATCTGAAGGTCAACGTGATCTGTTTGTCAACGGAACATTGCTTTTTCAGGAAAACCGAGAAAACCTTAAAGTACAGCAGATGCTCGCATACCTGCCCAGCATTTTTGGCAGCCGGAACGGATCGGCCTACCTCGTAGGATTCGGTATGGGAATTGCGGCTTCAACAATTGAAAAATGCGGTTTTGAAAATATACAGATCACAGAGATCGCACCTGAGATCGTTTCAGTTGCTTCAGCATCATATGCGGACCTGAACGATGATATACTTACCAATAAAGCAATTACAATTGAAATTAATGACAGCCGCAGTTTTTTAAGGCAAAACAACACCCTGTATGATCTGATCACGTTCAGTCATACAAATCCTGATATAAAACCTGACCATTACAGCCAGGAGTTTTACAGACTCTGTTACGAAAAACTTGAACAGGAGGGCGTATTTTGCCAGATCGTACCTGTATCCGGCATGGAAATTAAAACCTTCAGAAGCATTCTGGAATCATGCTGCAGTGCCTTCCCTGAAGTCACTTTGTGGTACGGCAGTCCGGAAAAAATGCTCATGCTGGCAGCTAAAAATCAGCAAAGCCATAACTTTTGCGAATTGCTAAAGAGGTTTTCGCAGTTTAACAGGGAGGGTATATTGAGCCGTGCCGGGTTTCCTTCTCTTGAATCCTTTCTGGGTCGCCTGTTGCTGGATCCTTTGCAAATCCGTGAATTTACCGCTCTGTCCGATGCATTCACGGACGACCGTCCAATATGGAAATTCAATAAACCTGTGATAACAGGTATGAATATTGAACTCCTGCAGCATCTCAGGGAACCTGACCCCGTTTTCCAGCAATTCATTGATTTCACAGGTGATTGTGTGCCCGTTGAGGCGTATACCATGAACATCATAGAATCATACAGGAAGATCAGCATGGCAGAGATTGACAATGCCATTTCCCGGGAAGGGCCGAACGCAGAACCGTAAAAGAGAAAGTCCATAATCCGGTTCGGAGAATCATCACAGGACCTTCAATGTTCCTCATAAAGATATCGGGTTTTCAGAGATTGTCGTAAACAAAATCCGTCAGTTTTGTGAACAAATGAAAGCGTATGTTCCCTCCGTAAATGTTGTGATTGCTGTTGGTATACAAAAACATTTCAAACTGTTTGTCCGCAGCGATCAATCTATCAGCCATTTCGACTGAATTTTGCCAGTGCACATTGTCGTCTGCAGTCCCGTGGACCAGCAACAGCCTGCCATTCATGCCGGCAGCATAATTCAGCGGTGCATGGTCATCATATCCTGACGGATTGTCCTTTGGCCTCCGCATGAACCTTTCCGTATAGGCAGTATCGTAAAACCGCCAGCTTGTTACCGGCGCCACTGCAATGGCCATTTTAAACACACCTTCTCCCCTGGCCAGACAGAGCAGGCTCACAGTTCCCCCATAACTCCAACCATAAATGCCGATCCGTGATTCATCGATCCATCGGAAACCTGACAAATATTCAGCTGCAGCAATCTGATCCTCACTTTCCAATCTGCCCAGCTGCATATAGGTACTTTTTCTGAATGCTTCACCCCGCCCCCCTGTACCGCGGTTGTCAATGCAGGCCACCACTATGCCGTGCTGTGCCAGAAGCTGCAGCCAGGGAAGATCGTTATCCCACTGATCAAGAACCTCCTGGGATCCGGGACCTCCATAAACCCTTATGAGCAAGGGGTACCTTTTTGCCGTATCGAAACCGGCCGGCCTGATCATGTATGCATTGAGCAACAAATCACCTGAAACAGGGATCCGTATGAATTCTTTCTTTGAGAATCCATACTTTTTTATATCAGCGGACAGCTCATTGTTGTCGATGAGTAACCTGACCTGCCCGCCGTCAGAGCGATGGACTGAAATAACAGGCGGTGTAACCGCATCAGACCATGTATTGATATAATATCTAAAGGTTTTTGAGAATGCCGCCTCGACATGACCCGGTTTCCGGGACAGCTTTTTTTTGTCCGACCCGTCAAGTTTCACGGAATAGAGCTGGCGCTGAAGGACGGATTCCTCTGTAGAGGTATAATACATCAGCCCTTTCTGCTCATCCACTCCCGCCAGCTGATCAACCTCCCAGTTACCACGGGTAACCGGATTGATAAGTCGGCCATCCATGGAATACAGATAGTAATGAAAATATCCTGTCCGCTCGCTCCGTATCAGAAAATACCCGTTGTCTCCTGTAAAATATATATATTCATCATTGATTTCGGATATAAAACGGTCATTTACCTCACTATACAGTATTCTGCATTCTCCGTTCAGACTGCTGGCGATCAGGACATCCACAGCATTCTGAAGTCGGTTCAGACGGATGACCGCAAGAAAATCTGCCGAGGCGGTCCATTTGATCCCCGGAATATATTGATCCTGTTCAGGACCCGTATCCATGGTCAGGGTGCATTTTGATTCCGTGTCATATACCTTCACCGCAACCTCCGAATTTTTTTCACCTGCCTTAGGATATTTGTACCGGTAATCTTCAGGATACAGACTGCCAAAGATCTGAAAAGAAAATTCCTTCACATCCGTTTCATCAAACCTCATGTAGGCCAGCCTCCTGCTATCGGGCGACCAGCAGAAACCACGGATGAGACCAAATTCTTCTTCATACACCCAATCCGGAGCGCCATTAATGATCCTGTTCTTTTCACCGTCAAAAGTGATCTGAGTGGTCATATCCCGGTCCAGATCATATATAAAAAGATTGTTTTCATACACATAAGCCACCTTGCTGCCGTCGGGTGAAAAAGTGGCAAGCCGCTCGTGCTCATGATCCGACAAAGCGCTGAGTCGGCCTGACTGCAGTTCATAGATATAGTGCCTGGCTTTGTAGGAATGCCTGTAAATCATGGTCTGACCGGTAATCAGTAGTATTTTGGATTCGTCCCTGCTGAAGGTGTAATCATCTATACCCTTGTTGCGCAACTCAGGAAACCGGTCTGCATGAAATACCAGATCAGATTCCTTTCCCGTCTGATAATCATAAACAACTATGCGGTTTTCCCCTTCCAGAACCGAATAATGCTCTCCGTCTGCCATTGAATTTAAAGCACTTACAGAGTACGGCAAAAACTCGTAACGCTTGTAGATCTGATCAAGGTTAAGGGGTGTATAAACCTGACAAACAACCGTCCGTATGAAACTGCTGATCGCAAGAAGGAACAGCCCTTTAAGCAAATACTTCTTCATAACCTTTCTTTTAAAAATGCCAAAGACACGGGTGAATGATACGATGATCGTAAAATAACCGTTTTTTCTTATCTTTGGTCTTTAATTAAGCAAAAAGTTTTTAATGATAAAGATAACATTCCCCGATCAATCAGTAAAAGAATACAATCCGGGGATCACAGGAATCGAAATTGCCAGAAATATCAGCAACAGTCTGGCCAGGGAGGTACTGGCGGTAAGCGTAGACAATGAACTCCGTGATCTGACAAGGACCATCGACCACGATGCAAGGATCATCCTTCATAATTTCAATACGGAGGAAGGTAAGCATGCTTTCTGGCATTCTTCTGCACATCTGATGGCTGAGGCGCTTGAAATACTGTATCCCGGAATAAAATTCGGAATCGGACCTGCCATCGAGAATGGCTTTTATTATGATGTGGATCCGGGCAATGGTGTAATTATCACGGAAGCTGATCTGCCCAGGATCGAACAGAAGATGTATGAACTGGCCAGGCAGGGCAGTCCTTATAAAAGGGAGGAAATCAGCAAGGAAAAGGCAATTGATCTGTTCGGCAGGAAAGGTGACGAATATAAACTTGAGCTGATCAACGAACTGGAAGATGGTACCATAACACTTTACAAACATGGCAATTTCACCGATCTCTGCCGGGGACCGCACCTGCCTGATACAAGTTACATCAAAGCCATCAAGCTGTTAAGCGTTGCAGGGGCTTACTGGCGCGGAGATGAAAAACGCAAACAGCTCACGCGCATCTACGGCATCAGTTTTCCGGACAGGAAGATGCTGGATGAGCACCTGCATATGCTTGAACAGGCGAAAGCAAGGGATCACCGGAAGCTGGGAAAAGAGCTTGAATTGTTCATGTTTTCCCAGAAAGTCGGCCAGGGCCTGCCGCTCTGGCTTCCAAAAGGCGCACAGCTCAGAGAAAAGCTTGAGAATTTCCTGCGCAGGATACAGGTCAGCTATGGCTATCAGCCTGTTGTCACACCTCATATCGGACAGAAAGAATTGTATGTGACATCAGGGCATTATGAAAAATACGGTATCGACTCGTTCCAGCCTATTCATACACCGGCAGAAGATGAGGAGTTCCTGCTGAAACCCATGAATTGCCCGCACCATTGCGAGATATACAAAAACAAACCTCATTCCTATAAAGATCTTCCCGTAAGGTATGCTGAATTCGGGACCGTATACCGTTACGAACAGAGCGGGGAGCTGCACGGACTGACAAGAGTCCGCGGATTCACCCAGGATGATGCACATATTTTCTGCCGTCCCGATCAGCTTAAGGAAGAGTTTATCAAGGTCATCGACATCATTGACATTGTTTTTAAGGCATTTGATTTTCATGATTATATTGTCCAGATCTCCTTACGGGATCCCGAACAGAAGGATAAATACATCGGATCGGATGAGAATTGGGAGAAATCTGAACAGGCCATTATTGAAGCGACCCATGAAAAAGGACTGAAAGCGGATATTGTCAGGGGAGAAGCAGCCTTTTACGGACCCAAATTGGATTTCATGATCCGGGATGCCCTGGGCAGGAAATGGCAGCTCGGCACCATACAGGTCGATTACAACCTTCCGGAACGGTTTGATCTCGAATATACGGGAAATGATGACCAGAAGCACCGCCCTGTTATGATCCACCGTGCGCCTTTTGGGTCCATGGAAAGATTCATCGCCATACTGATCGAGCATACAGCCGGCAAATTTCCCTTATGGCTGGCACCAGACCAGGTTGTTGTATTGCCGGTAAGTGAAAAATACCATGATTATGCTGAAAAAGTTTTAAAATTCCTAAATAATTACGATATTCGCACGCTGATTGACAAAAGGAATGAAAAGCTCGGTAAAAAGATCAGGGATAATGAGTTAAAGAGGATACCGTACATTCTGATTGTCGGAGAAAGAGAAGTATCTGAAGCATCCGTTTCCGTGCGCAGGCAGGGTGAAGGAGACAAAGGCAGCATGAAAATGGAAGAATTCAGGGACAGGGTCCTGAATGAAATAAAAAAGCAACTTGATTTTGTGGATCAGGAGTATTTGTAAACTAAAAAAAGGAGGACCAAAGTATAGCAGCACCAGCTTTCAGAAGAGATTTCAGAAGGGATGAGCAAAACCAGTTTGCCATCAATTATGAGATCAAATCACCGGTCGTCAGAGTTGTCGGTGACAATATTGAGAAACCTGGCATTTTTCCGATAAAGGAAGCCATAAGATTTGCTGAAGAACAAGATCTTGATCTGGTTGAAATATCACCAAACGCAAGTCCGCCGGTTTGCAAAATAATAGATTATCAGAAGTTTTTATATCAACAAAAGCGCAAACAGAAAGAACTTAAGGCCAAAACTGCAAAGATCATTGTAAAAGAGATCCGGTTCGGACCTTATACCGATGACCACGATTATAACTTCAAGCTGAAGCATGCCCAGAGGTTTCTTCAGGACGGGGCAAAAGTCAAGGCTTATGTATTTTTCAAAGGCCGGTCGATTGTATACAATGAAGACGGTGAATCGTTGCTGCAGCGATTTTCTGAGGACCTGCAGGAACTGGCAAAAGTAGAACAGGAACCAAAGCTGGAAGGGAAAAGGATGATCATGATCCTCGCTCCCCTGCCAAAGAAGAAATAAAGATTAACATAAATTTTTCAGCAGAATGCCAAAAATGAAAACAAACTCCGGTGCAAAGAAACGTTTTGCACTGACCGGAACAGGAAAGATCAAACGTCAGCATGCTTATAAAAGCCATATTCTTACAAAAAAATCAACCAAAAGAAAAAGGAACCTGGGATATTCCACACTGGTTTCAAAGGCTGATGATAAAAATGCAAGATATTTACTGGCAATTAAATAACATTAAAAACAAAGTATTCACCTGAGTGAGTTAGCATATAAGATTCCCCTGACCGGGAACGCTAATCATTCCAAAAATGACAGATTATGCCACGTTCAGTTAATGTTGTCGCATCCAGGGAAAGAAGAAAAAAGATCCTGAAACAAACAAAAGGAAATTTTCTTTCCCGGAAAAACGTTTTGACAGTCGCCAAAAACACATGGGAAAAAGGTCTTTCTTATGCATATACACACAGACGGAACAAAAAGAGGGACTTCCGGTCGCTCTGGATAATCCGTATTAATGCAGGGGCCAGACAGCATGGAATGTCATATTCCGAGTTTATGGGGAAACTCAATGCAAAAGGTATTGCAGTCAACAGAAAAGCGCTGGCCGACCTGGCCATGAATGATCCGGCAGCATTTGAAGCCATCGTCAATTCCGTCAAATAGGACATCATCGCAATATATTACGTGCTGTTTCTGAAAAGGACAGGGCCAGGTAAGACTTTATCATTTCCATTCATTGAAAACCAAAACACATTGAAAAAATGAACATTGCATTACTTGGTTATGGCAGGATAGGTAAAGAGATCGAAAAAACCGCCCTTGAACGAAACCATCAGATCGTACTTATCATTGATGAGACTAACATCGCGGACCTCACTGTCAGCAACCTGAAAAAAGCTGATGCTGCCATCGACTTTTCAACTCCCTCATCGGCTTACAATAACATTATGAAGTGTTTTGAAGCTGATATACCTGTAGTAAGCGGTACTACAGGGTGGCTGCACCAGCTGGACAGCGTGTATGAAACCTGTAAAAGAGAAAACAAAGCCTTTTTTTATGCTTCCAACTTCAGCATCGGTGTAAACATACTTTTTGCGCTGAACAGAGTTCTTGCACGTATTATGGATGGTTTTGAAGGATATGAAGTCGGCATCACAGAAGTGCATCACGTTCATAAGCTCGATGCACCCAGCGGGACCGCAATCACACTTGCACAAGACCTGATCAGCCACATCAGGCGAAAGGAGAAATGGGAACTCGCACCGGGTTCCGATCCCAGAACATTAAAAATCAAAGCGATCCGTGAAGATGAAGTCATGGGTATCCACAGGATAACCTATGATTCTGAAATGGATGGCATCGAGATCTCACATTCAGCCAAGAATCGCAAAGGATTTGCACTTGGAGCACTGATGGCAGTTGAATTCATCAGGAACAGGAAAGGTGTTTACACGATGTCCGACCTGCTGCACATTGAATAAGACCTACTGTAGTGTTGACAAAAGTGCCGAAATCCGGGATTGTCAGATTCATCATAACAATCATCCCTTTGGCGCTTTGGGTTTGGTGGACCCGTTTTTACTGGATGCTGGGTTTTTCAGTCGTATTATTCGACCTGTTTTTTACCCGGTACTGCAAAAGGCTTTTTTCTTCCCTGAAACTGCCTGTGCTCATCAGGCGTTCCTTTGAGCTGGTATTCACTGTCCTTGTTGCAGTTGTCATAGCATTCCTGCTGAAGTCTTTTGTCGTGGATATTTTCTCAATCCCTTCCTCTTCCATGGAAAAAACCATCAATGTAGGTGATTACATCCTGGTTTCCAAGCTGGCATACGGACCCCGGCTGCCCGTGCGTCTACGTATCGGACAGTTGTTTGTGCCCGGCTATGAGCCAAAATCAACCGGAACATTTCGCTATAGCAGACTGAAAGGTTTTTCCACCATAAAACACAATGATATAGTTGTATTTAATTTTCCTGAAGGCGACGACATAATGTCAGGCAATGCAAGCGGACCCGAGAGCTATTATTCATCCATCAGGGACAACGGCAATTCAGTCCCTGGTGAAAAATCCGGGCCTGTTTACAGACAGGTCGATCTGCGTGAAAACTACATTAAAAGATGTATGGGAATTCCCGGCGATACCATTATGGTGCTTCACGGTTATGCATATGTGAACGGAAAACAGGAACCTCATTTCAAAGAAAGACAATACAACTATTTCATGACAGCACCGGAGGCAGATATTGACTCATTGCTGGTTCATCATTACGGCATATCCTCATACGATATGATTTTCAATCCGTACAATTCGATTTATGAACTTCCGCTGACACAATCCCTGTTTGATTCACTTCTAAAGGAGCCCGCCGTAAAGGGACTGAGAAGATATGAAAACATGAATTCCACAGTTTCCGGTCACCAGGTTTTTCCGGCAGACCGGAATTATGCGTGGACAGAGGACAATTTCGGTCCGGTTGTCATTCCCCGAAAAGGTGTCACTATATCTTTAGACATCAATAATCTTCCTCTCTATCAGCGAATTATAACTGTATATGAAAATCATCACCTCGAGGTACGTGACAGCATGATCTATATCAACGGTGATCAGACTTCATCATACAGGTTCTGTATGGATTACTATTTTATGATGGGTGACAACCGGCATAATTCCAACGACTCCCGTTTCTGGGGATTTGTCCCTGAAGATCACATTATCGGAAAGGCATGGATGGTATGGCTTTCTGTTGACAAAACCACAACCGGCCTGAACCGGATCAGATGGAACAAGATGTTTAAAATCATAAGATAAAAAAAATATGTTATTTTTATCGGTAAAATTTCAAACATGAAAGTATCGCGGAACGATCTTATATGGTGCATTATTGTATCAGTGATCTATATCCTATGGGTAATCTGGCTCGGAAACTACTGGTGGTTGTTTGGACTTCCGGTCATTTTCGACATCTATATATCAAAGAAAGTCAACTGGACGTTCTGGAAAAAGAGAGACGGGAAGAACAACAAGTTCATAGAATGGCTTGACGCTTTAATATTCGCGGTGATCGCTGTCACTCTGATCAATATTTTCCTCTTCCAGAATTATAAGATCCCGACCGGATCCATGGAAAATACCATGCTGATCGGTGATCACCTGTATGTAAGCAAAGTTGCATACGGACCAAGAATCCCAAATACACCCCTTGCCTTTCCTTTCACGCAAAATACGCTTCCATTGACCAAGGGAACGAAATCGTACCTTGAATGGATAAAACTTCCATATAAAAGACTGGCCGGATTCGGCAGGATAAAACGCGATGACATCGTGGTTTTCAATTTTCCGGCAGGGGACACAATTGTTGTGGGATATACCAATTTGAGCTATTATTCCATCATACGTGACTCCATGCAGTACCATAAGAACATGGATGCCAGAAATGGTGTTCCGCCCAGGACAGAAAAAGAATATTATGCACTTGCCCGTAAGGGAATATGGGAAAACTTTACCGTAATCGCCAGACCGGTCGACAGGCGGGATAACTACATCAAGAGATGCGTCGCCATACCCGGCGACACCATGCAGATCATCAACCGCCAGGTGTATATCAACGGCAAGCCGGAAAACAACTATCCGGGAATCCAGTTCGGATATTATATTTATCTGAACGGCGGACAAACCATATCAGACCAGGTATTCAACCGCATGAGCATCTATGATTACCAGCGTGATTATACCGGAACTTCAATCCATGCGTACCTTACGCCGGAAGAGGTCGGGCAGATCCAGAGATTCAGCAATGTAAGGGAAATACAACTCAACCATTACTTTGATGATTACAACATTGACTATTTCCCAAACGACACGAATTACAAGTGGACACTCAATAACTTCGGTCCGCTGTACATACCCGGGAAAGGTGCAACCATTGAAATCAACACAGAGAACCTTTGCCTGTATGAAAGGATTATCGGTTACTATGAAGGGAATGATTTGAGCATTGAAAACGGTCAGATCTATATTAACGGACAACCTGCACGGGAATACACATTTAAAATGGATTATTACTGGATGATGGGCGACAACCGTCACAGCAGTCTGGATTCCCGCTTCTGGGGATTTGTTCCCGAAGATCATATAGTCGGCAAACCCAAATTTGTCTGGTTGTCACTCGATAAAAACCAAAAGTTCCTGAAACGGATCCGTTTCAGGAGGATGTTCAGAAAAATAGAATGAAAAAGACTCCTTTCCGCATTAAGTGTTCCATGCAGCGGGTCCCGGATCGTGTATTGACTTAATGACCGGACGATGTAACCGGAACCCTGAATTTGTCACCGTTCTGTTCAACAATTATCCTGTACCATGTTTCGCTGTAACCCGGCTGGACAACTTCGGGGTTTTGCTGGCCTTCAACTTTGGTCTTTATATTGCCATCCATAAACCGTGTGAATAAAAAGGCATACAACTTCTTCCATTCAGCTACTGTACGGTTGCCGGCTTCAGCAGAGTAAGCAGTGATGTATTCCAACGCATCATCCGGATTTTCTTTGTAAAGGGATGAAGCTTCCTGATCCACTTTTGCCGTTTCCTCAAGATATTGATGCTCAATTTTTTTCTGCCTATCCTGCACAAACGGGATCATGGCATTGTAGCGGGTATAGGCAAAGTTAGAAACCTGATTGAAGACCCAGAAGGCGGCATCATCGCTGAATTCCATCATGTCTCCGTTACCTGCTGCATAACTTACCGGGACAGATTTAACACCACAATACATAGGCGTATACACGGTTGTATAGGTATCATCAACACCAAACCAAAGTATACCACCAATCGGATCCGGCAGCCAGGAGCGCGCCTGTGCGATAAATGAAAATCCGGTCTGCTGGGTTGAAACTGCACGTTCGTTGAAATATTCAACACCATCGATTTCCCATGTGAGTGGCCGCCACCTGACGATGCTCCGGAAGGGTTCCGATCCGAAATCCTCCGTCATGTCAAGCTCGGTTCCCTGAAAATAATCACGCATCAGTTCCATTGCATCCTTCACGGTTAGCTTGCGGTCAGCTTTCACCCACAGGGGCATTCTGTTGTTCAGGTTCTCACCCTTAATATAATCCAGGTAACGGTCCATGCCAACGGTGACTTTCCTGAAACCCGACCATACCCGTGCCTCACAAAACCTTGCTCCCTCAAAATCCACCGGAGCATAAGCATCAGAAAAGCTGAAATCCTCATCAGGTCCTTTATAATAACCCATTTCACGGGCAAATGAAATCACGTCATAAGAATACATACAATGATCCGGATCGTTCAATGGAAAGGTTGTGATTCTCGACTGGTTGGCGTGGCCGCAAATGTATCCGTCGGGTACACGGCGGGCCACCCAGACCGCACCTTTGTTGCCGGGTCCCTTGCCGATCAGTTCCATAATCCAGACTTCCTCCGGATCTGATATGGAAAGTGATTCACCACTGCTGTAATAACCGTGTTCCGACAGCAGTTCATCCATGATCCTGATAGCTTCCCTGGCGGTTCTTGCACGCTGCAGTGTCATATACATCAAACTGCCGTAATCGATAATACCTGTTGTATCCTCCAGTTCGGGCCGACCTCCAAAAGTGGTCTCCCCAATCGCAAGCTGATGTTCGTTCATGTTACCCACAACAGAATAGGTATGCATTGCCTGAGGAATTGTACCCAGGTATTTCCCTGTATCCCATTCAAATACATCAACTGTGCTTCCGGCGGGATGATCACTCGCCGGCCAGTGGTATAACTCTCCGTAAAGAACGTGTGAATCAGCCGAATAGGATATCATGGTCGAGCCGTCTGTAGTTGCTCCTTTTGTGATCAGGAAATTCGTGCAGGAATAAAGATTTTTTACGGTAAAAATAAGCAGCAGAATAAGTGTAAAAAGTTTTTTGTTTGTCATATTAATGAGATTACAGCCAAAGATAACATTTAAATTTTTTAGGGTGCGGGTCTCAGTCAGCAAGGTGAACAAAACGATTTTTGAATTGTTGATCAGTAAGTAGGACTCACATACAGTTTTAGTTTTTTCTAACATTTTTTGACTTTTTTTAACAAAAAGTCACCTTTAAAACTGAAACGGATTGCCTATTTTTGAATCGTGTGGATGTTGTTCGGGTTATTTGAGTTCTGAATCTTGAATTTATTAAGGAATAAGAACATCGAGTTAGTTTTTTCATAATTAGTAGTTTTTTGTTAATAATTAGTTTGCTTTTAGTTAGGGTTGAGAATGGATGATTACCACAAGGTT
>JAFGPB010000104.1 GCA_016926205.1 Bacteroidales bacterium | reverse complement strand
GTAAGATGCATGGTTTTGATGATGTTGAAATTCCAATGAACCTGCAACCTAAAAAGAAAGAGGATCCAACAATAATTGAAGATAATGTCTGGATCGGAACGCGGGTTATTATTATGCCAGGGCATAGAATTAGCACTGGTTGTATTATTGGTGCTGGCGCAGTTGTAACAAAAGATACATTTAGAAATGGAATATATGCTGGAGTGCCTGCTAAGTTAATTAAATACAGATAATAAATGTCTATCGTATCTTATCGCCGCACCTTCAAACAAATATTTAAAGGTGTCTGGGTAAGGGTACTATCCCGGTTAGCTTATTTTTCTTTTCCATATCAAGTTACTGTTTTTCTTCATAAACTGAGAGGAGTAAAAATTGGTGAAAAAGTTCACATTTCCCGTTTTGTTTTTATTGATGACCGTAATCCAGAACTTGTTGAAATTGGCAATGGAGTGGCTATTACTATTAGAGTAATGATTCTCTGTCACCAAAGAGATTTGAGTCAATATAGGCCTGACATGTATGCTATGGAATGCCCTTTTAAAGAAGGAAAGGTAATTATTAAAGATGGTGCTCATATTGGTATCGGCGCTATTATTTTACCAGGTGTAACTATAGGAGAAGGTGCTGTTATCGGCGCTGGCGCAGTAGTTTCCAAGGATGTGCCTCCTTATAGCCTAGCTGTTGGTATTCCTGCAAAGGTTGTTAAAACCTATCATTAATTCTATGAAGATCTGGATTGATATTACCAATACACCTCACGTAAATATGTTGATGCCTATTATTAGATATCTAAAAACTAACAATGATCTAATAATTACGGCACGAGATTTTGCTGAAACAATTCCATTGCTTAGACAAAATGATATTGAACCTATAGTTTTCGGAGAATATAAGGGTAAAAGACGAATCAATAAACTATATGGTCTTATTTCAAGAACTTATAGGCTCTTCCAATCAATACATGATTTTGATATTAGTTTATCCCTTGGTGGTAATTATACGGCATCCATTAGCCGGTTAAAAAAAAAGCCATCAATAGTATTTAGTGATAATGACATATCCTTTAAAGCTTTTGCATACAAATTTGGGACATATTTTATTTTGCCCTTTTATTTTAATTCTGATAAGATAGTTGAAAGATATGGTATTAAAAAAACACAAATTTTTACTTTTCAAGGATTTAAAGAGGATATTTATATTGCTGATTTTATACCAAATCCTAATTTTTTAGATCTACTGCCTTTTAAAGATTTTATTACCATAAGACCGGAGAATTTAAAGGCATCCTATATACCTCAAGGCATCAAAACAATTGTACCAGAACTTTTTAAAAGGTTTAAGGATATAAATATTCTTTTTCTGCCACGCTATGAAGAAGAAAAGATTTATGCTAATGATTATTCAAATATTTATATACCTGATGGTCCATTAAATGGCTTGGATGTTTGTTATTATTCTAAAGCAGTATTAACTGGAGCTGGTACATTTGCCCGTGAGGCTGCACTTTTGGGTACTCCGGCTGTTTCTTTTTTCCCGGGTAAATTGTTTTTAACCGTTGATAAAGTTATGCAGGAAAATGGACTAGAATTCAAATCCCGAAATGCTTCTGAAATTTACAAGTATGTAATTTCTTCAAAGAAAAACTCTTTTAAACAAGCAAGAAGTAAGAATGTGCAAGCAGAAGTATACCAAATTATACAAAACATTTTAAATGAATATAAGTAGTCTTAATGACAGTTCTTATTGACATTAATCATCCTTCACATTCGCACGTATTTAATCATTTATTTTCCGAACTTGAGGATTCTGGATATAAATTATTTATAACAAGCAAGAATAAGGAATATACACATCGACTACTCAAGGAATATAAAATTACCTTTATTAATACTGGTAATCCACAAAACTTGCTCATAAGTAAGATTTTAAAAGGATTGTTATGTATTTTCAAAATAGGTTGGCTTATTTTTTACTATAATATTGATGTTGTATTAAGCATGGAATCTCCTTATGCTGTTATTGCTGCCTGGATTTGTGGAAGATCTTCAATCACAATTGCGGATACGGAAACGGCCGGATTAATTCATAGAATTACCGGTCCGCTGAGCACGGTAATGATTGTGCCTGAATGTTTTCAGAAAAAGATATCACAAAACCAGGTATCATTTAAAGGTTATAAAGAGCTTGCATATTTGCATCCGGACAGGTTCAGGCCGGATAAGAATGTTCTGGCACAGAATGGGATTCAGGTCGATAAGCCTTATGCGATCATTCGTTTTGTGGCGTTCAGGGCTATGCACGACAGGGGACATTCGGGATTTTCCAATGCAAATAAGATGCGGTTGGTAACGGTTCTTTCAGAATACATGGATGTATATATCACTTCTGAGATTCAACTTCCTCTTGAACTGGAAAAATACAAGCTGAAGATCAATCCTGCCGATATACATCATATAATGGCATTTGCGTCTTTGTTTGCAGGGGAAAGCATGACGATGTCAGCAGAAGCAGCGGTTCTGGGAGTCCCTGCTATATGTCTGAATGAGATGGAGCTTGGATACATCAGTGAACTGGCTGATAAATACGGGTTGATCTTCAAATATAACAGTTCTCCTGAAAGTCAGGAGGCGGCGATTGAGAAAGCGTTGGAGTTGATCAGGTTGCCGGGGATTCAGGAAGAGTGGCAGCGGCGAAGGGATGGGATGCTGGAGGATAAGATTGATGTAACTTCTTTTTTGCTGGAGAAAATTTTATTACATTAGTCAATGAAATTATCAGTGTTACCCGGAATTTTATTTTGATACAGACTTATAGTGAGCTATAGCAACATTAAGAGTATCCGGATCACTGGTTTTGAAAGCATGCTTTAATAATCATTAATAATTTTTGTTATGAAAAGCTTATGGAAGAATTTTGTAATGTTTATGACAGCAGCTTTGCTTGTTTCGGCTTGTGCATCCATGAACAGGACACAGAAGGGAGCTGTTGTCGGGACTGCAACCGGTGCGGCGATGGGAGCGATCATCGGTGAAGCTTTGGACAATCCGGCACTGGGGGCAATCATCGGGGCTACCGTGGGTGGTGCGACCGGTGCGGTCATAGGCAACCAGATGGACAAGCAGGCTGCTGAAATTGAACAGGCCGTGCCCGATGCAAAGGTTGAACGGGTCGGTGAAGGGATCGTGGTGGAATTTGCGAACAACATCCTGTTCGGATTCGACAGGTACGACCTGTCATCTGAGGCTCAGGGGAACCTTGACAAGCTGGTCGTCGTGCTGAATGAATATCCCGACACGGATATTGAAATTCAGGGGCATACGGACAGCAGCGGCAGCGAGAGCTACAATCAGACGTTATCCGAACAGCGTGCCGCTTCGGTTTCTTCTTACCTGATCAGCGGGGGCATTGAAAACCTGCGGATCAATACGGTTGGTTTTGGTGAAACCACACCGAAATATGACAATTCAACCGGTGAGGGTCGCGCGCAGAACCGCAGGGTTGAATTTCTGATCACTGCAAATGAAAAAATGATCTCGGAAGCTGCAGAGGAAGCGAACGAGTGATACTTGTCATTTCAAGAATTTTATATTTTTATCTTTTAAAACAGCACACATGAAAACAAGATCATTTATTTTGATGTCGGCAATTCTTTTACTGTCAGCCATGACCGCACTTCCCCAGGGGACTCAGTTTGCCGTCCAGGGGGCATTTCTCCTTCAGAACATCACGGGCAAGGATCCTGGCGGGGACGAACTGGATTATTCCCTGGCTCCGAGGTTTCATGCAGGTGTGAATGTGATCATACCTGTTGCACCGGATTTCTATTTTCAACCCGGACTGCAATTTGCAAGAAAGGGAGCAAAAGATACGGAAGGATCGGAAACGGTGAATTTCAGACTTTGTTACGTGGAACTTCCTCTGAATTTTATGTACAGGGGACAGCTGGGCAACGGCTATGTCCTGGTCGGATTCGGGCCGTATGTCGCTTATGCTGTAAAGGGAATACTTAAAAGCGATACTGAGGAAATAGACATAGAATTCAAGAACAAAGTGGAAGAAAGCGATCCCATAGAAACTTTATATATGCGACCTTTCGATGCAGGAGCCGGTGTTTATGCGGGATATGAAACAGGACTCGGGCTCTATTTCCAGCTGAATACGCAACTTGGATTGCTTAAAATAAATCCGGAATATGAGGCATTTCCGGATCTCGAAGGATCGATGAAGAATGTCGGATTCGGACTGGCAGCAGGATACCGTTTCTGACAGAAAAATACATGATCGCATTTTGTTTCATTTACTGACTTGCATTAACGATTGGGAGTGTTTTGATTCGGGCCCGTCAAAGGGCCTGAATCGTTTTGTCTTCGGTGATTCAACCGGATTGATCTCTGACAACTGTTCTGCGGATTGTACTCGCAAATGTTTCGGGTTCAACATTGTTACCGGTAAATAGCAGCATATGATACAGAGAATTTACAGGTACATCTTCTGGGCAGGTTATCTTGCAGTGCTTTTCACAGCGGTAATTCCGGTTGTCGGAAATCTTGACAAAGTCAGGCTGGGCCGCGGCATATTCGAAATACGGCTGGACCATCTGCTGCATGTTTCGGCATATTTTCTGATCTGTATGTATTACCTGTTTGGCAGAAGGAAGGGATTGAAGCTTTTTAAAAAGAACTCAGCTGCAAAATTCATTTTGCTGACCGTTTTTCTTGGGGTGGTCACGGAGATCGTGCAGATCTGGGTGCCGGCGCGTGCATTCAATGTGATGGATATCGTGGCGAACCTGGCGGGCATCGGTCTGGGCATGGGCACAATTGCCTTACTGGATTCAAAAAGCAGGAAGCAGGAGTAAATGTTAATATTAATAAAATGCGGGATTTTACACATCATAGTTTCAAACAGATTCTGGTTGCGTTCAAGGAACATGGATGCGTTTTTCAGACGTTTGCAGATTTCCTGCACAGTCCTTCGCAGCGTACCGTTATCCTGCGGCATGACGTGGACGCCAGGAAGGAAAATGCTTTGATGGTTGCCCGGATGGAGGCTGAAATGGGTATTTCGGGGACGTATTACTTCAGGATGGTACCGGGGAGCTTCGATGCGGATGTGATCAGGCAGATCTCCGGACTGGGACACGAGATCGGTTACCATTATGAAGATCTGGCAATGGCTGCACGGGAGCTGAAAAAGACAGGAAGAAAGATGCGGAATACCGGGGAATCCGACCGGCTGCTATATGAAAAGGCGATCAGTTTGTTTGAAAAGCATCTTCAGCAATTCAGGGATATTGTATCGGTAAATACCATCTGCATGCATGGGAGCCCGCTTTCCCGTTATGACAATAGAAAAATCTGGGATCATTACAGCTACAGGGATTATGGTATTGCCGGCGAACCGTATTTTGATGTCGATTACAATGATGTACTTTATTTGTCGGATACGGGCCGTAGGTGGAACGGAGAGAAAATGAGCCTGCGCGACCGGGTCGGGAATGGATTTGAGCATAGTATCAGGACTTCTTCTGATCTGATCAATGCGATTCCTGGTCTGCCTGAGAGGATCATGATAAACTTTCACCCGCAGCGCTGGGATAACCGACCGTGGCCGTGGATCCGGGAGCTTGTGCTGCAGAACCTGAAGAATGTGGTGAAAAGGTTATATGTCCGCACGTTGAATGAATAATTTTGAGTATTATTACTCAATATGCTGAGTAAAATGTAAATATTGATGGAACGACATCATCTACAGCTGGTTAAAGCGGAATCCCCTGGCAGGAGTTTTTGATGATCGATCCGATGGATTTGTTTTAAACGAATTTCAGAGATGGTAAGAAAACTGGCAATGCTGATGCTGATCATGGCGGGACTGGCCCGGGTTTCCGGACAGGAGGTGTATGTGCACGTCAGCAATGAGCGGATCTATGATTTTCTGGATGAACTGGCAAACCAGAAAATGATAACGCTGAATTCGGTGGTTAAGCCCTATACCCGGAAATATGTTTACAACAAGTTTTCGGAAGCCCTGGATGCCGTGAATGCAGGGGAGGTCCTGACAATACGGCAACAGAATGAGCTGGAGCATTATCTCGACTATTATGCATTCGGGAACCGGAGCAGCTACCTGCCTTCAAAATCGCATGTCAACCTTTTCAGGAAAAGCAACCGACTTTCCACATCCATTGAGCATCTTTCATTTTTCTACAGCGATTCGTTTTTCAACTTCTCCCTGCGCCCTGTTCTGGGGATCAATCATTTCAGAAATTCTTCAGGGGACTATACGCATACGTACCGCGGACTGGAAGCTTTTGCCTCGGTGGGGAAGTATCTGGCTTTGTATGCCGACCTGCGTGACAATACCGTGGACCAGCGGCTTGTTCTGCCGTCCTATTTCACTCAGGAGCCGGCGGGCATTTATAAAGGCAATGTACAGGGCAGGGGATGGGATTTCAGCGAGATGCGGGGAGGCATCCTGCTGTCGTGGGACTTCCTGCAGGTGGGTGCCGTGAAGGACCACCCCGTGTGGGGGAACAATTACAACGGGGCGACCATCCTTTCGGGCCGCATGCCTTCCGTGCCGATGATCAGACTCCATGTCAGTCCGGTTAAATGGTTAGATTTTAATTATTTCCACGCATGGCTCGTGTCGGATGTAGTGGACAGCACGCTGACTTACCTGCTGCCCGGTGGCCAGCACCGCGATACCTATGAGAACAAGTTCATGGTTGCCAATATGTTCACGGTCATACCTGTACTCGGACTGAACCTTTCTTTCGGAAATTCGATCATTTACAGCGACCAGAGCGTGAACCTGGCATACCTCATCCCGGTATTCTTTTACAAATCCGTTGACCATACGCTTACATCCTACAAGATCATCAATCAGAATTCCCAGATGTTCATCGATTTCAGCGCACGGTTGTTGAAAAATACGCACTTCTTTCTCACTGCATACTGGGATGACTTTGCCACCGGCAGGATCTTTGATCCGGGCGTACACAATTTTTACAGTTACAAGCTGGGAGGCAGAGTCAGCAACTGGCCTCTGCAAAACGTAAGCATCACCGGCGAATACTTCAGGTCGGTTCCCGCCAACTACAGGCACTACGTACCAACGCTCACCTATGAAAGCAACAGTTACAACCTCGGGCATTATCTGCGTGACAATTCGCAAGAGGTATTTGTATCTGTCGATTTCAAACCGGTTCCCCGGCTCTTTGCTCGGTATTCCTATACCAGTGCACGCCATGGGAATGAATATGTCTATGAAACCTGGGCAGGGGTCACCGAATATCCCGTCCTGCAGGACGATACATGGACCAGCGTCAGGCATTCGCTCGTGTGTTCTTATGAATTCTTAACCAACTGCCACCTGACACTCGAATACCTGTACAGCAACGTGAAAGGGCATGACGCTGACGGCCGGACCGCGCAATATTACCTCGACCGGTTCACACCTGAGTTTTTTCAGGGGAAAAAACACACGCTGATGTTCAGGATGAATATCGGGTTTTGATATTCCAAAAGATTTATTTAAAGCTTTGCATAAGCTGTTCAGGAAAATGAAACAGAACTTCCGCTTTCATTACTTCTACAGAGAAAGTGAACATGCCATCTATACACAGGTCTGGTGTATACTAACAGCTCAGCTGCTGCTGACTCCCATAACCTTAATTCTCTAATCAATAAAAATGATTAAACTTCAAGTGAAGACTTACCATTTTTAGGGAAGGCTTCAAAATTGTTTATTATTAACTGTGATTCATAATTGCTGCACAATCAATTCTTCTCTTTAATTGTACCCGGGAGAGTAAGTATGTTCTAGCTGGTACATCGCTGAGTTTTTGAATTGCAGTGTTTTGCAGAATTTAAATAAATCCGATTTAACAGTTAGATTGACCTTGACAACAGGAAAAAATTTATGAATGATTCGTATTTGATGTAAATACGCATCAAATATTACTATAATGGCAGGACAAAGTATATCTTTCACGAAACCTAATGATGAATGGTTAAAAGCGCAAGTGGACAGCAATGAATATTCCAGTAAAAGTGAACTCGTTAATGACTTTATGAGACAGGCCGGAAAACAGCAGGTTCATATGGACCGGATCAGAACTCCGGCATTTCTTCCCGGTTTTGGGATTGTTATGAGTCCGCAACAAACAGGAGAAACAACCCTGGAGAATCAGTCGCTGAAACCATTATCCCCGATCAAAGATTTTTTTATGCGGCTATCTCAATGCCTGTTTTCTTTATTTCAGTAACAAATGGATTCCCTGAATTGAAATCCTCATGAGATATCGGGTGCGGTTCAATTCTGGAGTCTATAGTTGCTGCTATCAACATTAATTGAACCTGAACATCAAATCGCTTTGAATCATCCAAATGTTTAAAAATCAAAGCTACGTCAATATCACTGTCCTCCGATGATTTTCCTTTCGCATATGATCCAAATATATAGGCACTCTCAATATCGGAGAAGGTCTCCCTGATTAAATCAAGAAATTTAGTTATTGCAATATCAATGTTTTTATCCATTGTCTCAGCTCTTTTAATGTATCAATCCACTCATATGTAAACTCTGGTGTACAATGTTTTTTAAAGCTCATTTTATAATCATCGTATCTGGTGTTTATATTGAAAGCTGTAATCGTAATAAGTTGCTTCTTATGGTCATCGGATAATTTAAAATTTGCCTTTTCAGCCAGTCTAAGAAAGTTATGAATAAGAGGAGGGTAAATCTGACTTTATCTTTACGTAATAAGCTTTCAATAGTTTCTCAATCATTAAATGATATATGAAAAGAGACTAACTAAATTTCTTTGAATCAAACATTGTGGTCATGGTTTCAAAGTCATCATCTGAGCCATCAATCCAATATTGAATCAATTTATCTTTGTTCAAGTTCTTCTTTTCCATAACATCAAAAATACGAATATTTCAACAATCCTTACCGGATAAATTATGTAAGGCTCTTTTGACAACTGATGAAACACTGCCCGTCATTCAGGGTAAAAAGATCAATGCGGGAGAAGTGCAGATCCCTCCCCGCAGCATTTTGTTTCTTTCATGTATTGTTTTATGAACTGTAAATTTGCATGTTTTGATGAAATAGAGATGACCAATCCTCTGTATTAAAATATTCTTATTAACTTGTATTCCTATTAATTTTAAATAAGAATATATCATGAAAAAGAAAAACCTGATCATTCTGGGAGTACTTGTTGTTCTGATTTTGTGTGCCATTTTCATATGGCCTACATTTTATAAAAAAGAGAACATTAACATGGGTATCATTGGCACACAAACAATACGCACGCACAGGTTTACAGGAGCACAAGAGATATACGGCAGTGGTAAATGGCAGCCGGTTGAAGTCTCTGAAGACGGACAAGTATCCTTTCCTGAGGATGTCGAGATCGAAGTGTGGTAATAAACATTGATGGTGATGGCCAGGGACTGCAAAAAGAGGGATTCTTTATAAAATATAATACGAATCATGGCTAAAGTAGCCAAAGTAAAAATTAATCATGGCTGAAGTAGTTAAAGCAAAAATTAATCATGGCTGAAGTAGCCAAAGTAAAAATTAATTATGGATGAAGTAGTTAAAGCAAAAATTAAAAAGTCTGTCGAAAATAAAGATGTTAAAAGTCTGATATCTTTTCTGACAGACAAAAATATGGATGCCAGAAGAACAGCGGCAGAAGCACTTGGGAATTTAAAAGATGAAAGGGCAGTGGAACCTTTAATACAGGCTTTAAAGGACACCAAAGATTATCCGGTCGTTAAGCTGCCTCTTCAGGTACCCGCATTGCCAATAGATGCAAGAATTGAAGCTGCCCTTGCACTTGGGAAAATTGGCGGCAACAGGGCATTTGCTGCATTACAGGAAATAAAAGACAAACATACTGTTAAGGGATACTACCGGGGCCTCTTGTTTGGAGAGGCCATTGAAAAGGCTCTTTCGGATTTGAATGCTTCAGGTCCAAACGAAGAAAAAGCCAAAATAAAAGACTCCTCGAAAAAGTGGTGGCACTTCTGGAAGTAGGTTTTCGCAAATTGTTTTTGGCTAAGATTCCCTTTAATCTGATGTGGGGTTAATTACCCCGGACTTGGCCAGGAGTTAGGGTCCGGGACTTGCCCTGGGATTTCATGCCGTTTAATCTTTCGGTATGTAATACAAGTGATACGGCATTTTGAATTAATTTTTCCAATTTTTTCGGAACGGGAAACATTCAAAAAAAATTGGATACATTGTTTGTTTTGATTACATTTAAGGGTTATCAATCGTTTTACTGCTTTATGATGCCAAAAAAGATGGTGCTTGCCTTACTCGGCACCATATTATTACAATTAAGCTGCAACAGTGTTTACAAGGAATTTCAGGAAGCAAAAAATCCTGATTCAGTGGAACCAATGATCCAGTTTATCAACAATCATCCTGACAGTGAATATGTGGATAGCGCAAAACTGTTTCTCAGAAAATACAAAGAAGAGCTAATTCATAACGAGAATTACTATATCACAACTTTTACGAGGTTTGATAATTATCAAAGGGAATCGGATATCGTTATCAGGAATACTGATGGTGCAGATGTTGCCCGGATTGTTCATGAATATACCAACGGCTATAATCCTATGCAACGTAGTGCGGCAATGATTGTTGATCCAGATAAGGGTGAAGTACTGCATACAATTCAGTATGATGAATATGAAAATCCGGAAAATGAAGATGCCCTTTGTGGATCATAATGGAACGATATTCTTTCAACTCATCGCACAGAAAATACATTTTCCCTATGCTGTTTTCTTTGAGTTTCTTATTATTCCTGTTTTTTACAGCTTCTTCTGCAAACGGTCAGGATGAAACATCTGTCCAGCAATCCGCCTCAACTCCAAAATATTTCGCAGGCGCTTCTTTTGTTGCCGGTTTTGGTACAGAGAAACACAATCTGTTTTACACATCAGAAGGAGACAGTGTTACACTGAGTCCCGGAGGTGGTGGCGGATTGGGTATTGTCTTCGGATTTTTGCTTTCACCCAATATTGAACTGGATTTTAATGTAGCTTTTGAAAGCAGCAGCTTGTCCAAGAACTTAAAGAATGCAGATGCCAGTTTTTCCCGCTATTTCATCACTTCCACTTTATATTATGTGTTCCCTTCGAAAAATATGGACTACAACTGGAAAATAGGAGGGGGTGCTGGTTATTATATACCGGGCAGTCTGAAAGTCGAATGGAGCGATATGACCAATGCAGCCGATGGAGATTTTACAATGAAATACAAAGGTTCATTCGGATTTCATGCTGGAGGAGAATTCGAAATGCTTTTTGGTCCTCCTGGTAACTGGTCTTTGCGTTTGGGTCTTATGTTTTACTATGCTTCTTATGAGTATTTGTCTTCAACCGGCACTACTTCTGTTGTTGATCCAGGAGATTTCCAAAAGCTTAACGGCAGTACTTTTAACATAAACGTAACCTGGGGAAAATATTTTTAACCATAAAAACAAACGAAACATGAAAAAGTGTCCATATTGCGCAGAAGAGATTCAGGACGATGCCATTGTGTGTAAACATTGTGGCCGTGACCTTACTGCGCCACAGGAAGTTCAAAAAAAGAAACCGGCAGGAAAAACTGCCCTGTACGGTTTGGGATTATTGGTGTTAACACTCATTTCCGCAGCAGTCGTAGAGGGTATAAGACCGGAGACAAAAGCTGCAGCAATAATTCCCGGTCTGGTAACGGGGTTGCTGGGCTGGGCAGCCATTATTTTGTTTATTATTGCCATTGTCCAGGCTGTTCAAAACAGTAGAATCAAATGAACCTCAGCCTGAACGGTTTATAAGGTATTTGTACCTGAGATAAAAGGATTGGAAAATCAGCTGAATAACGTTTTTAAATTCTTGCTTATTTAATATAGTATTGAATCTCAGAACAATTCCCTGAGACCTAATTCCGGGGAAGTTTCTGAAAATTAAATCATAATGAAAATAACCCGATACATTATCAGTTTTTGCCTTCTTGCAGTATCTTTTCATGAAGCAAAATAAGATTTATGTAAAAATATCAGATGATGAAATTTCTGTTTCCCCGCAGTTTTATACGGGAAGTGCAAAAATTCTTAAATGGCAAGACATCTCTGCTATTGATACAACACAAAAAAATCTTGTAATACTCCGTGGGCAACAAGGGAATGATATTAAAGTTAAGTTACCTTATTTGAGTAAAAACGACCGGGAGCATCTCATGCAGGTTGTTAATGACAAAATGAAGGATAGAGAAGCCTCCTAAACGGCGTATTTTATTTTTTTGAGCTTATATTATTCAGTCTCTAAATCTTATATAATTAATGCCCTGTCTGGTTGATATCTGCAACCTAAATCCCAACAACAGACTTTTTATGCTTTGCAATTTCTATAGAACTCAATAATATCTTTCTTTTATAAAAACAATCATTTATTCAGAATCACTTTTGTTCTTTCTCTTCCTAAGCCCGGAAAAATATTCGCAAATATCCAATGACGAAGATGAAAGGATTATGGTTGCGGTGGACAGTGTTGAAATCACTGCGAGTTTTCCTGAATGGCTTAAAAAACCTGATACAGCAGGTCAGAAAAGAACTTACAAACAGCCTGATGATGGCAATGTTTATGTTTTTGTTCATCTTTCCGTAACTGAAAAAAATGACTTGTTTATTGAAATGACGGAAAGAAGATTAACAAAAACTCATTTGGTGGATGATCAGGGAGAAACATATTTCTCCGTTCAGCAGGAAATGAGTTTTAATTTTCTTAATACTACTTACCCCAAAAAAGAATCAGGATTTATAATATTTGAAATACCCGATGATGCAGCTCCGGTCCAACTGAACTATCTGTACCAGTACAGGGAAGATGCCTCAGAAGATCAGGATATCAAAATCGGACAGATCGGCGTGGAGTTAAAGTAGAGTTTTGAGCTCTCCCGGTAGCTGGTTCCTGCTTACGGGATACACTATATGCATCTTTATTTCTGTATGGCTTTTTCGGGCGTGATGTTGCTGTTTTGAGTTTTTACATTACCGATGGTGGCAAAGTATTACAATTTGAAATTCAATTCCGTTTTTGAAAAAACCAGTAATCCACATGAATGAAATATAAATCAGGATTCAAAAATGGTATTCGCAACGCGCTGATTTCGGACTACTCCCTGATTGAAAACAGACCTGATGCGGGTGCTTTATGGGAGAATTTCCTGGTAGCGGAAAGCCTGAAGAAAAATGCATACGAAGAAAACTGGGTCAACAGCTGGTTCTGGAGAACGACAGCACAACGCGAAATAGACTATCTTGAAGAAACAGAGGGTCAACTACATGCATATGAATTCAAATGGAATCCATTAAAGGCTTTAAGGATATCAAAGTCATTTTCCAGGGCATATCCCAACGCAAAAGTCAGGGTTATTCATTTTGAAAATTTGGAAGAGTTTTTGCTGTAATTTATGTTCATTCCCCGGTTTTCTACTCCTGTAAGTACTTTGTAACGGGATTCGATACAGGGGATGATATCGTTGACAATATCTTCGGTAAACTGTTCCACACTCATGCTGCCGTCGGGCATTACAACGACCATGGGTTTCATTTTGCCTTCTGCAAGGTGGTTGTCGAGAATGTCACCTGCGAAGCCGACACCGGGCCATGCTGCCGTCATTGTTTATTTCCACCGATTCGTATTGCGGACCTCTCTTCATTCCGAAGGCCGGGACATTCTGTGCGGGCCGTTTATCTGAGGATTTTCGGGAACCTGGGCAATTGCTGCTGCAGAAACTGCAAAACATAAAACTAAAACAGGCAAAAAATATCTTTATAATCCATTGAAAATCAACCGGAACTTGCGAAGAACATGTATGCGATGAAGATGGCGGCGATGATTCCGGCAAGATCGGCGATCAGTCCGAACGGTACTGTGTACCGGGTGTTTCGGATGTTCACGGCACCGTAATATACGGCTACCGTGTAGAAGGTCGTCTCCGTGGATCCCTGAAAGATACAGGCCAGTCTCCCTGCGAACGAGTCGGCACCGAAATGCGTCATGGTCTCCACCATGAGGCCCCTTGCCCCGCTTCCGCTCAACGGTTTCATAAAGGCCACGGGCAGTGCATCCACAAAGCGGGTGTCCAGTCCCAGCCAGGCAAAGAATTTTCCGATGCCGTCCACCAGGAAGTCCATCGCTCCCGATGCCCTGAATACGCCCACAGCGACCAGCATGGCGACCAGGTAGGGAATGATCTTCACTGCCACCTGAAATCCTTCCTTTGCACCCTCTATGAAGGTCTCATATAGGTTCACCTTTTTCCTGAATCCCAGCCAGAGGAATACAATTATCACCAAAAACAACAGGAAATTGCCTGCAAATCCTGCACGTACTTCAACGACGTCTTCCGGAAGCCGGTTCAGGTACCACATCATCCCGAATACCACTGCACTGATCCCCACCAGGTAAGCCAGTACCACCCTGTTAAACAGCCGGATCTTTTGCCTGATGGATACCGCGATCAATCCGGCCAGCGTGGAGAAATAAGTGGCCAGGATCAGCGGGATGAATACGTCTGTCGGCGCTTTTGCGCCGCTGGCGGCCCTCAGGGCAAGGATGCTGATCGGGATGATGGTCAGTCCCGATGTATTCAGCACAATGAACATAATTTGTGATGCGGAAGCCTTTTCCTTGTCAGGATTGATCTCCTGCAGCTCTCCCATTGCCTTCAATCCGAGCGGCGTGGCAGCATTGTCGAGCCCAAGCATGTTTGCCGCGAAATTCATCAGCATGGATCCCATTGCGGGATGGTTTTTGGGTATTTCGGGGAAGATGCGCCTGAAAAAGGGATTGACAGCCCTGGAAAGCAGGTTCACCGCGCCGCCCTTTTCACCGATCTTCATGATCCCCAGCCAGAGCGTCATCACGCCGATCAGGTATATGGCGACCGTGACGCTGGTCTCGGCCATATCGAATGTACTCTGAACGATGCCGGAAAAGACGTCGCGGTCGGCCGCATCAAAGACAATATTCAGATGCTGAAGAAAGTAATCACGGAAAAAGTACCCGATCACCCGGATCAGCGCAACCAGGAAGCCGACGAGGAAAAAAGCGATCCAGATGTAGTTCAGAACCATTTATAGTCTTTATTGGATATTGTTTTGTAGTTTTTCAGTTTATCTATAAGGATTCTTATCCCGATTCCGGCTTTTTCACGGATGAACTCGACGTCGCGGTAGCCCACGGACACATCGTTCGGGTCAACGAGGAATACGGGTACGCAGTCCGGAATGTAATGGAGAAGGCTTGCTGCGGGGTATACCACCATGGATGTCCCGATCACTGCGAAGATGTCGGCCGAACGGGCAATGGTAGCTGCTTCCTCCATTGCGGGAACCATCTCGCCGAACCATACGATATTGGGTCTGAGCTGGTGGCCGTTCTTGCAGGTATCTCCCATATTGACCGGTTTGTGACCTATGTCATGCGGCGGGCTGCAGTCTTCCACGCACCGCACTTCCGTCAGCCTGCCGTGCAGGTGGACAACATTGCTGCTTCCTGCCTTTTCGTGGAGGTTGTCAACGTTCTGGGTGATGATCTGCACGTTGAAATGCTCTTCCAGCTCGACGAGTCCTGCGTGCGCGGGATTGGGCTTTGCATGTTCCAGCTGGGCGCGGCGTTCGTTGTAGAAACGCAGCACAAGTTCAGGATTCCTGTACCATCCTTCGATGCTGGCCACTTCCATAACATCGTATTCCTCCCACAGGCCGCCGGCTTCCCTGAAGGTCTTCAGTCCGCTTTCCGAACTGATGCCCGATCCGGTGAGAACGACAAGGTTTTTCATTGTGTTTTTTGCGTTACGCAATTTACGCAATAAATCTCTTTATTTTTCCTCCTCCGCCAGGGCAAAATCGATCTGCTTGCGGAGCATGTTGACGCGCATGACCTGTATCTTGACCAGATCGCCCATGCGGAATTTCTTTCCCGTGCGTCTTCCCCTGATCCAGTAATTGTCTTCATCGTATTCGAAAAAGTCGCCTCCCAGTTCGCGTATGGGAACCATTCCCTCGCATTTGTTCTCTATGATCTCAACATAGATGCCCCATTCGGTCACACCCGAAACAATACCCTCAAATACCTGACCCAGCTTTTCCTTCATAAACTCAGCCTGCTTGTATTTGATCGAGGCGCGTTCGGCTTCCATTGCCAGCACTTCCATTTTCGAGGAATGGCGGCACATGTTTTCATATTGTTTGCGATTGCGCGAATGTGCGGCATTGAGATAGTCGGCAAGCAGTCGGTGCACCATCATGTCGGGATACCGGCGGATGGGTGAGGTGAAATGTGTGTAATAATCAAAGGCAAGTCCGTAATGCCCGATGTTCCCGGTCGAATACTCGGCTTTGGCCATGGCACGTAGTGCCAGGTTCTCCACGATATCCTGCTCACGCGTGCCTTTTACATCGGTGAGGAGCCTGTTCAGGGACATGGCCGTCTGCTTCCCAGGTTTCAGGGAAAGTTTGTATCCGAATCGTTTCACGAACTGAGAGAATTTCTGCAGCTTTTCAACGTCGGGCTTATCGTGGATCCGGTAAACAAAAGTCTTTTGCTCCTTTTTATCCTTTACGGCACCGATGCGGGTGGCGACCCTCCTGTTTGCCAGCAGCATGAATTCTTCGATCAACTCATTTGACAGGTTGTGTTCCCGGGCATAGATGCGGACGGGACGGCCTTTTTCGTCGACATCGATCTTTACCTCCTCCCTTTCGAAGTCAATTGAACCCGACTGAAAACGTCGTCTGCGCATAAGCTGTGCCAGCTCGTTCAGCTTCAGGATCTCGGCGTGCATATCTCCCCGGCCCGAATCGATCACCTGCTGGGCTTCATGGTAACTAAAACGGCGGTCTGAACGGATGACGGAACGTCCGAACCATTCATTCAGGACTTCTGCATTGTCATTCATTTCGAATACGGCCGAAAATGCCAGCTTTTCCTCCTGCGGTCTGAGGGAACAGATGTAATTTGACAGCCGCTCGGGGAGCATGGGCACCACACGGTCGACCAGGTATACCGATGTGGCACGCTGCAGGGCTTCCTCATCAATAAGGGTTCCGTGTTTCACGTAATGGGTGACATCGGCTATGTGAACGCTGGTTTCCCAGTTGCCGTTCTCGAGCCTGCGCAGGGAAAGGGCATCATCAAAGTCCTTTGCATCTTCGGGATCGATCGTAAAGGTGGGCACTTCCCTGAAATCGCGGCGCGCTTTGTAATCTGCCTCGGTGATGTGGTCGTTGATGCGCGCAGCTTCTTCTTCAACATTTTCATCAAATTTATAAGGCAATCCGAATTCGGAAAGGATGGCATGCATTTCCGCTTCGTTGTCACCCTGATAGCCGAGGATTTCTATGATCTCTCCGAAAGGATTCTTTGCCTGCTTTGGCCAGTCGGTCAGCCTTGCTATTGCCCGGTGACCGTTCACGGCACCATTCAGCTTGTCGAGCGGGATGAACAGATCGACAGGCATCTGCCGGCTGTCGGGTTCCAGAAAAGCGAATCTTCCGGAAATTTCAACCGTACCTACGAAAGTGTCTCTTGCCCTTTCGATGATCTCAAGCACTTCACCTTCGTGCAGGCCTCCGGATTTTTTGTGGGCATACACGAGCACCTTCACCGAATCCCCGTTCAGGGCATGATTCAGGTTGTTCTGCGAAATGAAGATGTCTTCCCTGATGGTTTCGGAAGTCACAAAACCATAACCGCCCCGCTCGATCCTTACGGTTCCGATGACATGGCCGCCCTTTGCCTTCAGCCGGAACCTTCCTGTTGAAACCTCTTCCAGCGCGTCTTTCTCTTTCAGCTCGTACAACAGTCCGTTGACCAGCTTTTTTTCGGATGCTTTTGTGATGAAAAGGCGGGACGCTACCTGTTTGTAGTTGAGTAATTTCTTGGGATGGCGGGAAAATATTTCGAGAATGTTGTTGGACAGTGCTTTCCTGTCGATCTTGACCGGTCTGTTTCCTTTTTGTCCTTTCCGCATAATCGTTCTGAATTAGACCCACAAGGTAGGAAAGTTTTGATTATTATATAGGTCAATGGATAGAAGATTATCCGCTTCTGCAGAAAGAAATAATTCTGGTTATGCGGAAATTGAATTTCGCAGTCCGTGAAGAAAGATTGTCTGCTCCTGAAAAGCGATCTGACAGCACAGTTGTTGAAGAAACCGGATTATCACATCAGTACAACCGAATGTCCCTTCATGATGAATAACAACAGACCGGAGCCTTTGAAGGCACAACAAACAGCCAGCCATCTGGACCAGAACAATATAGACATTACTTTGTGAAATAAAATATGATCTGTACGGGATTGCTATAACCTGTCATGATGATTTTCGTATACAATTAGGAGATTGTTTTAAAATGTGAAAAAACAAGGAAATCAGCAAGATAGAGCCTTCATCAAAACTAAGGATTAAATAGGTGGTGGAATTTTAAGGAATTATGGTTTACTTTATGCAATGAATCATTCAAGAGCCGAAAATAACAAGAAAAAGCTTCCCTCCTGGCCGGGCAAAGTGCTGTTGATCGTTGAGGATGAAGACCATAACTACACATACATCCATGAGATACTGAAACGTACCGGTGTCAGCATGATCCGGGCGGAGACCGGAATAGAGGCGATCGCCCTGTTCCGGGAAAATAAAATCGACATGGTATTGATGGACATTAAGCTTCCGGATGTCGATGGTTACATTGCAACGAGGGAGATAAAAAAACTCAGACCCGATATTCCGGTCATTGCACAAACGGCATATGCCATGGTGCAAGAACGGGAAAAATGCCTGCAGGCCGGATGCGATAATTATATTTCAAAACCGTTCGATCCGGACAAACTGATCAGGATCGTGGAACGCTATATAAGAAATGATACTTCATTTTGATGGAACTTCGTGAGTGGTAAAGCGGGTCACCATGTGGTCCGGACCTTTCTGCCGGCCGGCAGTGTCACTGATCACTTGACCCGGGTTTTTTAACGAAGGGCAAATATTTTCCACCACTTCGAAAGGTATCTAATCAGGAAATTCTTATATTTAGGTAGTTGTCACATACGCATCATTGAATGTCGTGATTTGATTTTTAATAATCCATCCCCTGGCTTCATGTAAAATGAAAATAGAAAGGACCTTTGATCTGCTGGACAGATACAGGGATCATGCTGTGAAGGAAGATGCCCTGTGCTGCAGGCAAAACGGTGTATGGCTGAAATACAGCTCTGCTGATTATATAAATCATTCCCGTCATTTCGCATACGGACTTCTTGAGATGGGATTAAAAAAGGGCGATAAGATCATTACCGTGTCAAACAACCGTCCCGAATGGAATTTCGTGGATATGGGCATGTCAATGATAGGGGTTATACACGTCCCTGTGTTCACATCACTCAGTACTGCTGAATACCGGTATATTATTGAACACAGTGAAGCAAAGCTCCTGCTGGTTTCCGACAGGAAATTGTACAGGATCGTTTGTCCCGCTGCCACAGGTTCAGCAGAACAGATCAGGATATTTTCATTTGATGAGACTGAGGGAGTGAGAAACTGGAAGGAAATTCTTGAAACCGGCAAGGTCAACTCCGGGAAACACAGCCAGACGGTCGAAGCAATAAAAAACACCATACAGCCGGACGATTTTGCCTCCCTGATCTACACATCGGGAACCACCGGCAGAGCAAAAGGTGTGATGCTCACGCACAGGAATATGGTCAGCAACTTCCTTTCTGCGGCCTCTGTTTTCAGACTGACTTCCCGGGACAGGTTTCTCAGCATACTGCCGTTGTGCCATGTAGGGGGAAGGATGGGGAACTATCAGACCCAGTACAGTCTGGCAGGCATATATTATGCGGAAAACATGGGGACGATCGCAGCAAACATGGCTGAGATAAAGGCCGATGGCTTTGATGCCGTCCCGAGGGTGCTGGAAAAGTTTTACGCAGTCATCATTTCGAAGGGCAGTAAATTAGAAGGCATGAAGAAGAAGATTTTCTTCTGGGCCGTTGATCTCGGATTGCGGTACAATCCCTTTGGCGAAAACGGATGGTTGTACGAAATGAAACTGAAAATAGCAGATCGCCTTGTGTTCAGCAAATGGCGGCAGGCACTGGGCGGCCGCGTTAGGATAGTCGGCTGCGGCGGCGCCAGCCTTCAACCCAGACTGGAGCGGATATTCTGGGCAGCGGGTATCAAAATACTCAACATGTATGGTCTTACGGAAACCTCGCCGATCATTACCATTAACAGGAATGAAAAAGGAAAGGTCAGGCTGGGATCCGTAGGGATGGTCATAGAAAATGTTGGGATAAAAATTGCGGATGACGGGGAAATTTTATGCAGGGGGCCCAATGTCACTCCCGGTTATTACAAGGACCCGGAACTCACAGGACAGGTATTTGACAGCGAGGGATGGCTCCATACCGGGGACATCGGACATATAGAGGACGGAAAGTTCCTGTTTGTGACGGATAGGAAAAATGAGATATTCAAGCTGTCGAACGGAAAGTACATCGCTCCCCAGGTCATTGAAAATATCTTCAAAGAGATTCAGATGATCGATCAGATCATGGTCATCGGGGAGCATGAAAAGTTTGCCAGCGCATTGATCTCACCTAATTTTAAATATTTCGAAGACTGGATAAAAACAAACAACATTGAAATTGCGCACAATGAGGAACTGATCCGTCAGCCTGTTGTCCTGTCACATTTCACTGCTGAAATTGAAAAGCTGAACAAACGGTTGAGCAACCATGAAAAACTGAACCGATTCAGGCTTGTAAAGGATGAGTGGACGACGGGAACCGGGGAATTGTCACCCACATTGAAGCTGAGGCGCAGGGTCATCTTCGATAAATACAAGGACCTGATCTCGCAGATTTACATGAAGGCATGAATGCATAAGCCGTCATATCCGGATGAACCTGATAAAAGTCACAGACAGGAGAACAGAGAGGATGTTCCT
Organism: Bacteroidales bacterium; assembly: GCA_016926205.1. Classification (GTDB taxonomy): domain Bacteria; phylum Bacteroidota; class Bacteroidia; order Bacteroidales; family UBA10428; genus UBA5072. The sequence goes on along the minus strand of JAFGPB010000104.1, from coordinate 5,767 downwards.
TGACACATCCCGGAGGATTTATAGAAATGACAGTACATGGGTATGTCCGCTCGATAATGATATCAGGGGCGTATTCGATCCCCGCAAGAATACCTATTTCAGGCACGGTATCGTTGAAAGGTGGGTCCTGACGGACGAAAGAAACAGGCTGACAGGCAGGATCGCTGCTTTTGTGGATTTCAGCCTGGCTTTTTCATACGATCAGCCGACGGGGGGCATCGGTTTTTTTGAGTGCATCGACGACAGGGATGCGGCTTTTCTTCTTTTCGACACAGCAAAGGAGTGGCTGAAGGAAAAGGGAATGGAAGCCATGGACGGGCCCGTAAATTTCGGAGAGACCGATAAGTACTGGGGACTTCTGGTCGGTGGATTCACGCATCCTTCGTTCGACGTGCCGTACAATCCTCCTTATTACCGGGAGCTTTTTGAGTCCTATGGTTTTCAGGTTTACTACAGGATGGAAGGATTCCATCTTGACATAACGAAACCTTTGCCGGAAAGACTAACAGGCATTGCAGAACGGATACTCCGCCGGCCCGGATATGAGTTCCGCCACTTCACATGGAAAGACGAAGAAAAACTTACAAACGATTTTGCCGAGGTGTTCAATCAGGCATGGGCTTCCTTCAAAAGGAACTTTGAGCCGCTTGATCCCGCTTATATCAGGGCGACCCTGAAGAAAGCCAGGCCTATCGTTGATGAAGAGTTCATATGGCTCGCTTATTTTGAAGGCAAACCCATTGCCATCTATCTCATGTTCCCCGACCTGAACCAGATCCTGAAGCACCTGAAAGGCAGGCTCGGTCTTATCAGTATGATCAGATTCCTCTGGCTTAAAAAACGGAGGACAATGACCCGGGCAAAAGGGGTGCTGATGGGTGTCATTCCGCAATATCAGAACCGCGGCATTGAATCGGCATTCATCCACAAGCTGGCCGGGGTTTTCAGGAACAAACCACACTATACGGAGATCGAGTTCTCCTGGGTAGCGGACTTCAATCCCAAAATGAAGAAAATATTCCTAGCAGTGGGTTGCATACCTGTAAAGGAATACATTACTTACAGATACCTGTTTGACAGGTCAAGGGAATTCAAACGGTACCCCATCCCGACGGAGCAAGGTGTCTTAAGCAGGAATGCATGAATATTCTGAAAGTGATAAATATCAACGCATGCTCATGAAATATGACGTGATCATCATCGGTGCCGGACTGGGGGGACTGACGGCAGGAGCCAAGCTTTCCAGGGAAGGGGAGAAGGTAATGCTCATAGAGCAGCATGACCGTCCCGGCGGATATGCGACAACATTCAAACGGGGCGGTTTCACGCTCGAAGTGGGACTGCATGAAATGTACGGTCCCTCCCCCGGAGACATGACGACCAGAATATTCAATGACCTTGATGTTTTCAGGCATGTAGAGTTCATCAGACTCCCTGAATTCTACAGGTTCATCCATGACCGTGTGGAAGTGACAATCCCTCATGATCCCGTTGTCGCGGCGGAAAGGCTGTCCAGACTGTTCCCCGGAGAAACCGAAGGCATCAGGGCTTATTTCGACCAGATCCTGAAGCCCAGAAAGAAAGCCGCACAAGGAGAACAGCATGAAAGAAGCATTGGCGAATTCCTCGACTCAGTCATTCATGACGAGGAACTGAAGCTTGCACTGCTGGGCAATCTGGGCTATTACCACGATGATCCCTATACCCTTTCCCTTTCTTACTATTCTGTTTCACAAGGGAGTTATTATACCGGGGGAGCATGCTTCATAAAGGGAGGCTCGCAGAAGCTCTCAGACCATCTGGCATCCTGCATAAGGGAACATGGCGGCGAAGTCATGCTGAACCACCTGGTCACCGGTATCCGGACCGATGGGGATAGGGTGTCATCCGTGCTTTTTCAAAGAAGGAATGATCCCGGAAAGAGTATTATGGAAGCATCGGCAAATGAGATCATAGCCAATGCCGCCATGCCCAGTGTGGCGGAGCTCCTGCCGGCATACCCGGGAGGCAGACTGAAAGAGGCCTTGCGCGACCAGCGGACCGGAGCTTCACTGCTGACCCTGTACCTGGGGTTCAGCAGGCCACTGAGCGGGCTGGGATACAATCATTATTCCACATTCGTCTATGACAGCACAGTGCATTCCCTGAAGGATATCCTGCCAAATAACTGCGCTGATTTCACATCACGGAGCTTTACTTTTATAGATTACGGACAGATTGAATCGGGACTGGCGCCGGCAGGCAAAGGCGTGGGGGCCCTTTGCTGTATTGATTATTTAAGGGACTGGGAAATCCCCGACAAGAAAACGTACGTTGATAAAAAAAAGCAGGTTGCAGCGGTATTGATTGACAGGCTGGAAAAACTGATCCCCGGAGTCAAGGGCATCATTGAATACGCCGAAGTGGGCACACCCTCCACACTCAGGCGTTATACGCTGAATCCCGGCGGGGCAGTGTATGGTTTCGCCCAGTTGCCCTCGAGGAAAACCGTTGACACTTCGGGACTGCCTGAAAATCTTCATTTTGCTTCCGCCTGGGGCAGGGTGGGCGGTGGTTTTTCGGGCACCATCTACAGTGGTTATCTGTGCTCCATTCAGATCCTGAGAAAAAGCCGTTAAATATAAGGATCCTGCTGAAGCGTGACATAAGGAGTCCTGGTGAAGTGACATAACGAATCCTGGTTAAGTGACATAACGAATCCGGCTGAAGCATGAAATAAGGATCCGGCTGAAGCATGACATAACGAATCCCGCTGCAGCAGTACATCGTTACAAAATACTTCTGGAGATGCCGTATGTTTCTTCGGCAGTTTTATGTACGGCGTTACAAAAGACTTTTGGAGATGCCGTATGTTTCTTCGGCAGTTTTATCTCCCAGCGGTTCAACGTGAATGGCCACATCAAAAACATTATCGATCCTTGTTTTTATGGATTCTTCAACTTTGTTGGCAAGATCGTGAGCATTCTTCAGGGTAAGGTCACCGTCGACTTCGAGGTCAATATTGATCATGACTTTGTGGCCGATGTTCCGCGCCCGGACACGGTGGGGATGATGCACACCCTCCACTGCATCGATGGCTTCAAATATCTTGTTGTAGATGGAACTGTCTTTGGTGCCGTCCATCAGCTCTACGTTGGTCTGCATAAAGATCTGAAAAGCCACCTTCAGCACCCATACACTGACAAGCAGGGCGGCAATGCTGTCCAGCACAGGCAATTTGAATATATGGACAAATATAAGTCCCAGCAGGACCGAAAACGATATGATCACATCATTCTGCATGTTTTTCCCGTTTGCGGTCAGCATGGCACTGTCTGTCCTCTTTCCAACCCTGAACTGGTAAAATGCCAGCAGCATTTTTCCTGCTATGGATATAAGGACAATGTAAATGGCAAAAAGGGAGGGCATCTCAAGAGCATTTTCACCGGTGAGTTTCCGGACGGACGTAATGAACAGCTGTGCTCCGGCAAAGAAGATCACAAATGACAGGGCTTTGGTGGCTATGGTATCGGCCTTGCCGTACCCATAGGGGTATTTTTTATCCGGCGGACGGGAAAGAATGTTGGCAGTGATCAGGATAATCGAGGAGGTGATGATGTCCCCGAACGAGTCCACCCCGTCGGCTAAAACGGCCAGGCTCCCGGCAATAATCCCTGTGGCGATCTTTATGGCTGCAAGAAATACGTTCCCTGCAATTGCTATCAGGGCAGCTTTCTTAATCTCATTTTCCCGGATCGACATTGTTTTTTGTCTGACAGACTGTAAAAATAGAAAATTAAAGACAGAATATATGCAACTCCGGGATCCGTCGAATGAGCGGACCGGGGTTTATGCGAAGAGCAGGAGACTTATGGCCATGATGCCCATACCGGCAATGAATCCGTAAATGGAATGATGGGCCTTGCCGTATTCCCGTGCTGCGGGCAGGAGTTCGTCGACGGAAATGAAGACCATGATGCCGGCAACGGCAGCAAACAGGATTCCAAACATCAGTTCGTTCATGAAGGGCATCAGGATGAGATAGCCGATAAGCGCACCCACGGGTTCTGAAATCCCGGAAAGGAATGACAGCCGGAAAGCCTTTTTTTTGTCTCCCGTGGCATAGTATACGGGGACCGATACGGCAATGCCTTCGGGAATATTGTGTATGGCAATGGCCACCGCAATGGCTATACCAAGCGCAGGCTCGGTGAGTGCTGCAGTAAAAGTGGCGAGACCCTCGGGAAAATTATGGATGCCGATCGCAAGGGCTGAGAACAATCCCATGCGGAGCAGTTTCTTCTTTTTGAAGTCTTCGGGAGGATGTTCGATCTCCTCGACCATTCTCATTTCGTGCGGATTTTCCATTTCAGGGACAAAATGGTCGATGACCGCGATCAGCAAAACACCGCCAAAAAATGCGGCAACCGTCACCCAGTAACCGTTAACATCACCCATCACGGCAACAAGTGAATCTTTGGCCTTGAAGAATATTTCAACCATGGACACATAGATCATCACTCCCGCAGAAAAGCCGAGCGAAACTGCAAGGAACCGGGTGTTTGTGGTGCGGGCGAAGAATGCAATGGTGCTTCCGATGCCAGTTGCCAGACCGGCAAACAACGTCAGGCCGAAGGCAAAGAGAATCGTATCGAACTCCACTCCGGTCATCCGTTCATGTTTGCGATTTTATGCAGTGTCTTTTCGTCAAGCACTTTTATCTTTCGTCCTGTAAGCTCTATCAGGCCGTCCTGTTTAAATTCGGAAAGCAGCCTGATCACGGATTCTGTGGCCGTGCCGACTATGTTGGCCAGTTCCTCGCGTGTCAGTGTTATCTGAAGGTAATAGTCCTTGTCCAGGTCAAACTCCTTCCGCAGATGTATGATTGCTTCGGCAAGTCTCTCACGTACGGTTTTCTGTGCAATGTCGGTAATATAATCGTTGGCTTCACCCAGCTCTTTGCAGGCGATCTGGAGCAGTTCGAGCGCGAAATTACCGTTCTGCCTGATGAATTCAAGAACCACATCAGCATGCACAAAACATATGTAAGCGTCTTCAAGCACCTGTGTTGTTGTGCAGGCAGGCTCACGGTTTATCGTCGACCTGAAGCCCATGATGTCCCCTTTTTTGGCAAATCTGATGATCTGCTCCTTGCCGTCAAATCCGGTTTTATAGATCTTTATGATTCCTCTGAGTATGCAGTAAAATCCATAGATGCGGCTTCCCTCAGAATAAATGATCGTACCCCTTTTATAAAAATCGGGTTCCTGGTCAATGGGGATCTTTGCCAGCTCGTCATGTGAAAGATGCCTGAAGATAGAAGCGTTGTCAATAAAGCATTCTCTTGCAGAAGGAGGATTATGGGGTTTCATAGGGCTTTATAATTCAGTTGAACAATAGATATCGATGCGAATATTGGTTATTTTTGCATTTAAAGGTATAAAAAAACCATAAATAAATGAAAGAGGCAGTTCAACTCAAATGGTCAGGAAATATGGCTTTTAAAGCTGACATCGATGGCTGCAGCATTATGCTGGATGCATTACCCGAACACGGGGGACAAAATCAGGGTCCCCGTCCCAAGCCCCTGATGATGGTTGCATTAGCAGGTTGCACTGCCATGGATGTGGTATCGGTACTTACCAAAATGAGGGTTGAACTGGAAGATTTCAATGTATCGGTTCAGGGTGAGCTTACTGAGGAGCATCCGAAACATTATACATCGATGCATATCATATACGAATTTAAAGGAAAGGATCTGCCCCACGACAAGCTTCAGCGTGCCATC
>JAFGPB010000103.1 GCA_016926205.1 Bacteroidales bacterium | reverse complement strand
TTCCCGCGTGAGCCTCTCAGGGGATTTGAACCCCCGACCTGCGGTTTACGAAACCGCCGCTCTAACCAGCTGAGCTAAAGAGGCTTAATTTACTTATCAATGTCACAAAAATAGGAATAAAATGATTCCGGACAAAGATTTCAGATTTTTTTTAAGGCCTGAATGCGTTGTAACAATGTGGGATGCGAATAGTGAAAAAAAACATAGACCGGGTGCGGCGTAAGATTGCTCAGATTCTTGGAAGAAAGCTTTTTGAGTGCATTGATCAGATTTTCCTCATGACCGTGATCTTTGACGAATCTGTCTGCAGCGTATTCATTGCGGCGTGAAAAATGATTCATGAGCAATCCGGTTACCAATGAAATCGGACTGTAAAGGATCCCGAATGCAATCAATCCCAGATGAAAACCGGTACGTTCTGATCCCAGTGCTTCTGAAAGCGCAGGATTGTCAATAAGCAAAGAAAGAATGAACAATGTAAAACCGGTCAGAAAAATACCGATCACAATACCCTTAAGCGTATGTTTCTTTTTATAATGTCCGATCTCATGAGCGAGAACTGCAACAAGCTCTTCTGTTGTCAGATCCTGAATCAGTGTGTCGTACAAGACAATACGCTTTTTTGGACCCAGACCGGCAAAATATGCATTTGCTTTGGTGGATCTTTTGGATCCGTCGATCACATAAATATTTTCAAGTCTGAAGCCTGCTTTCCTGCTGAACTGATGTATTGCGTCCCGAAGTTCACTTTCGGGCAGAGGTGTTTGTTTGTTAAACAGAGGTACAATGAGGGATGAATAGAACAGGGCCATAAAAACTGAAAATACTGTTGCTGCGATCCATGCATAGATCCAGAACATGGAACCCGTTTGCGTATAAAACCATACCACAAGAGCCAGCAAACCGCCACCGATCAGGGCGCCCAAACCCCATCCCTTTATTTTGTCAAGGACAAATGTCCGGAGTGTTGTCTTATTAAAACCAAAACGCTCTTCAATTACAAAAATATCAACTATGGAGAAGGGAGTATTGATGATGTCTGAGGCCAATGCCAGAATGGCGAAGAACACAAGCGCAATCAGAACGGGATGCTGTGTGACTTCCCTCGCCCAGCTGTCAACCAGACTGAATCCGCCCAGAAAAAGCATCAGCATGATGATTACAAAACTGAACGAACTGGTTATAATAGTGAAACGGTCGTTTGTTTTTTTGTATTCCTGTTGTTTACGGTACTGGTCAGCATCATAAACATCTTTCAGATCGTCCGGCAGTTCTGGACTAAAATTTCTGCTGTTCAGGAAATCCAGAATACGCTCCAGAACAAAATCAATAATGACGATCAGAACAATGATGTAGAATACCGTATTGTACATGACCTGACTGCAATGTATTGGTATGATTAAGTCCTCATGCCTCCGCAAACCCCGATTACCTGTCCGTTTACATAAGATGACAGATCAGATGCAAGGAACAGGGCAACTTTGGCAACTTCTTCCGGAGTACCTCCGCGTTTAAGGGGAATTTTTTCCTCCCAGCTTTTCCTGACTTCTTCATTAAGCTTGTTTGTCATCTCAGTGATGATGAAACCGGGAGCAATTGCATTGCACCTGACATTGCGTGAACCCAGTTCCTGGGCAATTGATTTGGTAAAACCAATCATACCTGCTTTGGAGGATGCATAGTTTGCCTGCCCGGCATTACCGCCGACACCAACGACAGAGCTCATGTTGATAATGGATCCGCCCATGTTTTTGATCATGATGCGCTGCACTGCTTTGGTGAAATTGAAGACCGATTTAAGATTGACATTGATCACAGCATCCCATTGCTGTTCGGTCATCCGGAGCAGCAGTCCGTCCATGGTAATGCCGGCGTTGTTCACCAACACATCAACACCTCCGAAATCATCTATGATCTGATCAACCGTCTTCTGTGTTTCCTCAAAACTGGAAGCATCAGAAGCATAAGACTTCCCCTTTACTCCCGTTTCAATGATCAGTTTTTCCACTTCAAGAGCATTTTCGTCAATGTTGAGGTCTGTTATGGCAACGTTTGCACCTTCTCCTGCAAAGGCCAGTGCAATTGCTTTTCCGATACCCCTTGCAGCACCGGTGACAATGGCTGTTTTACCTTCTAATAGTTTCATTTCCTGTGTTTAATGATTACAAGTGGATGATAAACCAGTTGTCAAAATTAAAAAGAATATTGAATTTAGCCAGATTCATACAGGCAGGAATTTAAAAATCGGATGTTCATGGACTATTATCGGGAATTGCCCATTTCATGGATTTATTCCCGATTGTTGTTTCGAATCCCTCAGTTGCAGCTAATTATTGTACCTTTCCACCCTATTCACACGGTAGACACCCTTAATGGCTGAAAGTTTGGAAATAAGCGCGTCAAGATGGCCGGTATCCTTTACGGTGATCTTCATCCTTCCTTTGAACTGGCCCTCACTGGAGTCCAGTGAAAATGACTGCAAATTGATTTTCAAGTCCTTCGACAATACATTCGAGATGTTATTCAGGATATTCGGGTCATTTTCTCCCTGTATGGTGATTTCAACCGAAAAAAGGGCACTTTTAGCACCACTGCGCCATTGGGCCTTGACAACCCTGTAACCGTATTTCGAGATCAGCTGGGCAGCATTGGGACAATTCAGCCGGTGAACCTTGATACCTTCTCCAACGGTGACAAATCCGAATATTTCATCACCTAAAATCGGATTGCAGCATTTTGCCAGCTTAAAATCGACATTCCTGACCTTCTGATCAATCACCAGAAAATCATCAGGTTTAATTATTGTTTCTGCAGCTTTCGCTTCAAGAGATTCCGGTTCGGACAGTACCGTTTTCTCAGGTACACCATGTTCCTGCAGCAACTCTTTGATCTCAGCCAGGTCGATTTCCCCGACTGAAATCTTATAGTAAAGATCCTGTGCCGTTTTAATTTTGTAGGTTTTAAGGAGTTTCCGCACGCCATCGTCGGAAAAAGGGATCTTCCAGTTCTTAAGTCTTCGCATGAGCATTTCCCTGCCATTCTCGGCTTCCTTTACTTTCACTTCATTCAACTTGAACCGGATCTTGGTTTTTGCTCTGGAGGTAACGACAAAGTTCAGCCAGTCAATTTTGGGTGACTGGTTCTTGGAAGTAATGATTTCCACACGGTCTCCGTTCTGCAATAAATGCCTTATAGGCACGCTGCGCCCGTTAATTCTGGCGCCGGTGCAGGTGGAACCGACTTCTGAGTGGATGTCGTATGCGAAATCGAGAACCGTGGCGCCTTCAGGGAATTTTTTAAGATCACCCTTTGGCGTGAAAACAAATATTTCTTTGGAATAGAGGCTTAGTTTGAAATCATCCATGAATTCCTTTGCGTCGGGCTCCGGAGTTTCGAGTACCTCCCTGATACTCCCCAGCCATTCTTCCAGTCCCTGGTCGCTTTCCATTCCCTTATATTTCCAGTGTGCCGCAAATCCCTTTTCTGCAATCTCGTTCATCCTTGTCGTTCTGATCTGTACTTCAACCCACCTGCCATCCGGTCCCACGACAGTGGTGTGAAGCGCTTCATATCCGTTTGTTTTCGGCATGGATATCCAGTCACGCAATCGCAGGGGATTCGGCTGATAGATATCGGTAACTGTCGAATAAACCTTCCAGCAGTCTGCTTTCTCGCGACTTGCTTCACTTTCTACAATGATCCGGATCGCAAACAGGTCATAAATATCTTCAAAATCCACACCCTTGTTCACCATTTTATTCCAAATGGAATGGATGGATTTTGGCCTTCCTTTTATTTCGAATTTAAGATCCTGTTTTCTTAATGCGTCTTCAACAGGCGCTATGAATTCTTTAATGAGCTCCTTTCTTTCACGCATTTTTTGTGCAAGCATCCTGGCGATGCGGTCATAGGTTTTCCTGTCCGTGTACTTCAGTGAAAGATCTTCCATTTCCGACTTGATCAGGTAAAAACCAAGTCTGTGTGCAAGAGGAGCGTAAAGGTAGGCAGCATCTGAGGCCATGCGGATCTGATGTTCCTGTGGCATCTTATTCATGGTGCGCATGCAATGCAAATGTTCTGCGATCTTGATCAGAATCACCCGTACATCACCTGCCAGGTTCAGCAAGAAATTCCGGAAATTCTCCGCCTGTGAGGCAACGGTCCTTTCACTCAGATCATAAATTGATTTCAAACCCTTGACGATCCGGACTACCGGAATGCCGTAATTCAATTCGATCGCCTCCTCACTGATCCTTCCTTCTTTGTTTGCGATGACCAGCATGATGCTAAGAACCGATGTGGCTCCCAGCCCGATTTCATTTACGGCAATGGAAGCGATTTCAAGTGCCGAAAGAACTTGTAGAATCTTTGATTCATCCGGTTTCGCTTCAAGATCATCGGCAAGCAGTCCAAAAGCTTTCTTCAGCTTTGAATCATCCCTTATTTCCCTGCTCTTACGGACATCACGCAGAAGACATTCATACATGCTCCGGATTTCAATGATATGCTGAGGAATATCAACCTTCATTGATGACATACAGTTACTTTCCTGCAAATTTAGTGCTTTTGATCATGGAAAACTTTGCTTACTGCCAATTAATTCGAACCATTCAACCATTGCCTCATTTGCAGTGATATGGATTTTTTCCCATGAATGAATTCATTACCTTAGTATGATCAACCGGATGATCCGGACAGGCCGATTCGGATGAACAAAATGCGCGACAAATCCATAACCAGGAATGCATTCCTTATGCTAATATTTGTGTTGGGAATGTCATCCATCATGTCTCAGGTGTTGATCCTGCGTGAATTTCTCTTTGCTTTCGGGGGTAATGAACTGATCATAGGTATTTTTCTTTCCGTTTGGATGCTGGCCACCGGAGCAGGTGCTTTCACGGGCAGGTTCGCTGTAGCGGATCAGACAGAACATTCAGGGATCCTGTATGGTGTTCTGACCATTGGATGTGCACCTGTTCTATTGTTGTTTGTGATTGACTTCCTCCGGAATATTGTCTTCCTGCCGGGTACACAACCCGGAATTTTCCAGATACTGATCAGCACGCTCGTCATCCTGGCAGCATATTGTTTTGTTTCAGGTCTCGTTTTCAGCCGTCTTGCGATATTGATGAAAAAAACCCGGAACGACAATGCATTTGATAAAGCTTATGCAGCAGAATCGACAGGAAGCATGACCGGTGGTATGCTCTTTACATACTTCCTTGCTTACTTGCTGGATAATTTTGAAATGTCTTGTGTTGTTGCTGCAATCACTGTGATCACTGTATTCGCATATTCACGGAAAATCATCCATAGCGCAATGAAAGTACTGCTCCTTACCGTTCTCATTTCTTTTCTTGTGTTTTTCTTTTTTCTGAACGGCAGTCAGTTTGCAAGGCATTATTTGTTCCCTGCCCAGGAGATCATCGAAACAAGAGATACCAAATACGGTAACCTTACTGTAACAAGTATGGCTGACCAGCTTAATTTTTATCAGAACAATATGTTGCTCTTTACAACGGATAACCAGATGGCAAATGAAGAAATTGTCCATTATGCAATGGTTCAGCATGATCATCCTGAGGAGGTATTGCTGATCTCCGGAGGCATCGCAGGTATTACGCGTGATATTCTAAAATATGAAAGCATTAAGCGCATTGATTACCTTGAAATTGACCCCGATATCTTTCAGATCGGCAAGGAACTCACAGATGCTCTGGAAAGTGACCTGATCTTCACATACAGTCAGGATGCCCGGAGGTTCATCAGGAAAACAGCAAATCAATTTGACATTGTGATCATGAACCTTCCTGAACCTTCCACGCTGGAGCTCAATCGTTATTACACCCTGGAATTCATGACTGACCTTAAAAGGAAGCTTTCGCCTGATGGCATCATTACCTTTTCCCTGCCTTCAGTGGCCAACTATCTGAACGACCCTGCGGTAAGGCTGAATTCATCGATATACAATACTTTAAAAGAGGTATTCCGGGAAGTGAAGATCTATCCGGCAGGCAGAAATATCTATGTCGCTTCAGACGACAGTCTTTCATATCAAATTGGACAACTTATTGAAAATAAAAATATAGAAACAGATTATGTAAACTATTACTACATAGATGAGCGGTCCATGGTTCAACGAGCTGAACATATCCTGGATGAGCTGTCGGATGATGAAATGATGAACAGCGATTTCAGACCGGCTGCCCTATACGGATACATACAATTCTGGCTGAGCCATTTTCAGTTCACCGGAAAAGGATATTCCATTGTAATAATTGTCCTGTTCCTGATTATAATCTGCGCTTTCTTTTTTATCAGGCCTGTCTATCCTGGAATGTTTACAGCCGGATTTACCGCATCATCCTTTCAGGTGCTTTTTCTCATTTCATTCCAGATCGTTGCAGGTCATATTTACCAGTCGCTGGGAGCATTTGTTGCTGTTTTTATGGCCGGACTTGGATTTGGTGCGCTGATCAGGAGCAAGATCATTCCGCAAAGCACAATGGAAAAATATTCCCTGCTCCAGTTTATCATGGTCATCATATCCTGTCTGATTCCTGCACTCATCCTTTTATCTTCCCGTCTTTCAGGGTTTCCGGTCTTTATGCATCTTTTGTTTTTCTTTATGATCCTTGGTGTTTCCATATGTACCGGACTAATATTTTCAGTTTCCCTTCAGCTTACCGGTCCGGATGACAAAACCAGTATCGCGCTGATCTACGGAACGGACATGGCAGGCGCTGCGCTTGGAGCATTCATCACGACACTTTATATCATACCCCTGGCAGGCATCCTGAATGCCGCGTTTTTCTATGCGTTCCTGAATCTTGTTTTTGCGTTCAATTCATTTTTCAGGAAAAAATCCGGTACCTGACCCCACCATGACGTCCTTAATGCAAACACCTTACCTAATAATACAGGAATTATCTTCCGGATTTCGTGCATATGCACCGGCTTATTTGTAATTTTGTCCCGATTCCTGAAGCGTTCCATAACACAAACGGCCATGGAAAGAAAATCAAGTGGAATTAGCAAAAGACAATTTATCAGAACAGGACTGATGGGTTTCGGAGGAGCATGCTGTATTGCAGGAATCCGGCTTCTGGATTTTCCTCATAGTATTTCGGATGAAACAACTGCACCATTCGCTCCTGAGAAACTTCCCGGTAAATTCAGCAAGGAAGCCATGTATTACTCCGAAGTGCCTCAGGGTGCAAGATGCCTGATCTGTCCCAACGAATGCACGATAAAGGAAGGAGATGCTGGCGATTGCCGCAACAGAATGAACCTGAACGGAAAATTATTTTCCATCGCATACGGCAATCCCTGTTCGGCAAATGTCGATCCCATTGAAAAAAAACCATTGTACCATTTCATCCCGACCTCATATGCCTTTTCCATTGCCACTGCAGGCTGTAACCTTGCTTGCCTGAACTGTCAGAACTGGACCATTTCGCAGACCAGTCCCCTGGAAACCAAAAACTATGATCTCATGCCGGAAGCGGTAATCGAAGAAACTGTCAAACGCGGCTGCAGATCCATCGCGTATACTTACTCAGAACCCGTAACCTTTTTCGAATATACATACGATACTGCAAAATTGGCACGCAGAAAGGGAATAAAAAATATCATCGTTTCGGCCGGATACATCAACGAGGAACCGTTAAGGGACCTCGCCCGCTATATCGATGCCGCAAACATTGATCTGAAATCATTCAGTGAAAGCATATACCTCAAGTTGAACGGAGGGTCCCTGAAGCCTGTTCTGAATACATTGCTGGTGCTGAATGAAATGAATGTGTGGCTGGAAATCACAAATCTGGTAATACCGGGATGGACCGATGACCTTAACATGATCAGGGAAATGTGTAAATGGCTTTACAGCAATGGATTTGCAGATTGCCCGCTGCATTTCAGCCGGTTTCATCCACAGTACAAGCTGAACAGATTGCCTGCCACACCTTTGTCGACCCTGGAGAAATCACGTGAAATTGCACTGGATGCAGGATTGAAATATGTTTATATCGGCAATGTGTCCGGAACGGAAGCTGAGCATACCTATTGTCCGAATTGTCATCAAATCGTTGTTGAAAGAAAAGGTTACAGGATACTTTCCAATGCGATTGTATCGGGAAGGTGCAAATACTGCAATGAGGTCATCCCCGGACACTGGGTTTAAAGGACCTGTATCAGATCACATTGCGATGTACCTGGTCGGCAAAGGCCAGGATATATACCAGTAAAGCAAGACCCACCGAAGAAATTATAAAGACCGGAGGGATCTCTCCAAGGAACCTCTCATTAGTAAAAGACTGAAAATCAAAAACAAAAGAATAAGGTAACGTGTATGGATCATAGCGAAGTATGGTTGAAAGGGCAGCCTGACTCTGAATGATCCCTGCTATGCCAAGAGTGATAAAGATGGCAATCGGAAGGATTGTTGCAGCAATTCCGATGCCGAGGGGCAATATAAAATTCCTGAGACAGAGTGACAGATAATACTGAATTGCAAGCATCAGTGAAGCGGAGATGTATACTTCCCCAAGCTTCAGGAAAGCGGGCTTCAGCTTTGCATGAACATCCTCCAGTAAGAAAGCACTGTTGCGCCAGTGAACAATGCTTAAACCAATCCGTGAGAAAAGATAGATAAGCATATAAGCCATCATACCGGCAATGAGAATGATCAGGATTTTTGAAATAAAAAAGCCGGCTCTGGGAACAGGCTGTGAATACATTAATTTCCATCCCTGATTCCTGTTCTCAATGTAATTTACTTGTGTTACAAGCAAAACCAGATAAAACGGAAGAAAAAACGATGATACCAGCAGAATTCCCCTTGAGAAATCAAATACCGGATCATCCGGAACATTTTTCATTCCAAAATAGATGACCGAGACCATGGCAGCTGCAAACAGCGGATATGCAACCGTAATCCATACGACAAGGGATTTTCTGTACTTTATGCAATCGGTACGAAGAATGCGCAACAATACGATTACGGCATTTCCCATTGAACGTTTCCTCATTTTTTGATGATGTTGACAAAAAGATCTTCCAGATCATTGGTTGCCGGTACTGCTTCGAATACCCTCAACCGGGCATTTGTCATGATCCTGATGGCTTCTGCGATTTCATTCTGGTCGGCAGCATAAAAATAAAAGCCATGGTTCTGTTGTTCAATAGCCTTGCCCATGATCTTCAGTTTTTCGGAGGCCAGAGGATCATTGTCAGTCCTGAAAAACACCTTGCGGTTTCCGATGACATTCAATTGAAGTTCATGAAAAGTGCCCTGGAACTTAAGTATTCCCTTATCAATAATTCCGATGTGTGTGGCAATCTTTTCGATCTCACTGAGAATATGACTGGAAAGAAAGACCGTAATTCCAAATTCCCGGTTGAGGTGAACCAGAAACTCACGGATCTCAATGATTCCTGAAGGATCCAGTCCGTTCATCGGTTCATCGAGGATCAGCAACTCGGGTTGGTCAAGCAGCGCCACCGCCAGGGCTAGCCTTTGCTTCATCCCGGTGGAATACTGACTTACCGGACGTTTGGCATCGTCGGAGAAATTGACCGTACGTAAGACTCTGCCGGATTCACCCCTGGGCAGTCCGCGCAAAATCCTGATGATCTCTACATTCTCAAAACCGCTGAGTGCCGGATAAACCGAAGGAGATTCAACCATTGCACCGACTCCGGAAAGAACGGAAAGTTTATGCTGTGAAAGTTCCCTGTCGAAGATCCGCACGCTGTGCGGGGATGTTTTAAGCAGTCCGAGAATTGCCTTGATCATTGTGGTTTTTCCGGCACCGTTGGGTCCCAGAAATCCGAAAATACTGCTTCTGTATACCTCGAGATTGATGTTTTTCAGTGCCTGAAACCTCCCACAACTGAAATTCAGATCATGCGTTGTGATTACAGGCTCCGGCATCATCCAAATTTATACCTTTTGCGAATGGCTTTTTCTATTTTCCAGGTACATTCAAGACCGGTTTCAAACTCGACCCAGTCCCCTTCCGCAAAGGAAATGCTGCGGCCCCGGGCATCTGTTACGGTTGCTTTCCCTTCGAGGATATAACAGGTTTCCTTGTCATCATAGTACCAGGGAAATTCTGAGGGCTCCCTGCTCCAGATTCCCCATGATGAAGCTTCCCTGATCTCTTCAGAAGAAGGCTTCTTGACTTTCACCTTCATAAGGTCATTTTTATATATTCTACTGTCAGAAAACGGATGTTCCGAAAACTTGATGAATCCGTGCAACAATTTGCCTTCATGGCAGAAATGCAACGACGGGTTCAAAGATATAATATAAAAATAACATCCTGCATGGCGATCCGTTGAATATTATGCACAGTGTTCGTATATTTAACAGCACATCCCTGACGTTTCAACATTATGGATAAGAGCAACATCGACAGGCTCAGGGACCAGCTGGCGGATTCAAGCCGCGTTCTGGCCGACCTGACTGCAAATATGGTTTATGACAGACCAGACCTTTTCGGAGACCTGACCGATCTGACACTGAGTGAAAAAAGTCCTCATGCACAGCGTGCTGCAAGAGTAATCGCGATATGCAGCCTGCAATACCCTGAACTGTTTGTAAGGCACAGGCGGAAGATCGCAGCCAGACTTGCACAGCTGAAAAATGAGAGTGTGATGCGCAATCTTCTGAAGATTTATGCTGAAATACCGTTGGAATATTCAGAAAACGAAAAGTCGATCCTGGTCAACCTTTGTTTTGATTTCCTGGTCTCACAAACTGCTCCGGTCGCCATTAAGGCATACAGTATGGACATCCTGTACAGGCTGGCAGTGGAAATTCCGGAGATCGGCATTGAGTTGTACAGCATTGTTGAGGACCAGATGCCTTACTCATCGGCCGGTTTTAAAAGCAAAGGGAAACAGATAC
>JAFGPB010000102.1 GCA_016926205.1 Bacteroidales bacterium | reverse complement strand
TTAATCGATATCACAACCATGGAACAAGAAAAAAACCTGATTATGGTCACATGGGATTTTACAGAAAAATCCATGTTTGCCCTGGAGCATGCCTTACAGATTTCCTCGGTCCTGAAGAGTGAAATTGCTGTTGTGCACATTGTAAAAAAGGACAGTGAAATAAAGGAGGCAGAGAAAAAAATGGCTGTATCCATACAGCCAAAGTTTCCGGGGAGAACAAATGATTTTAAATATATAGCCAGGGCAGGTTCAATTTTCCATACCATTGCTGAAGTTGCTGCTGAAATCAACGCCCTTATGGTAATCATGGGAGCACATGGCATAATGGGGATGCAGAAATTTTTGGGCAGCTGGG
Organism: Bacteroidales bacterium; assembly: GCA_016926205.1. Classification (GTDB taxonomy): domain Bacteria; phylum Bacteroidota; class Bacteroidia; order Bacteroidales; family UBA10428; genus UBA5072. The sequence goes on along the minus strand of JAFGPB010000102.1, from coordinate 24,911 downwards.
CTTTAAAGGTAGTTGCCAGCTCAAAAGCGCCATTCATTGTCATTCAGGAACCTCCGCAAAGAGATTCATTCGGAAAAATAGTCTTGCCTGTTAGTTACAGAAGAGAAGCGAAAGAATGTGTGATGTGGGCAAATTTCTTTTCCAAAAGGTTTAATACACACTTCATTATATACAAGGCAAAATATACCGATAAAAATTTGCATAAAAGTGTTGATTCAAATGTATTGTTCATCACCAAATATTTCGCAAACAAGACAATTCACTATGAAATAGTTACTGCTGCGGGAGAACATGACTTTGGTAATGAAGCAGTCAGTTACGCAAAAAAAATTGACAGTGATGCAATCATGCTGATGACAACCCGTGATATCGGTTTTGCCGATTATGTTCTGGGACCGCAGGAACAATACATCATATCAAACAGTGAAAGAATACCGGTAATCGCAATTAATCCGCGTCCTGCAAAACTGGGAGGAGGATTTAGCGCCAGTGGAGGATAGCAGAAAGCACTTTTCGGGATGGAACTGGTATTTGCAACCAACAATACATTTAAATTCCAGGAAATCTTAGAGATCACAGGTGGCAACATCAATTTGATCAGTTTGTCTGATCTTGGTTTTAACGGAAGTTTACCAGAGGATTATCATTCACTTCAGGCAAATGCCACTCAAAAAGCTTTTTTCATCTATAAGAAATACGGCATCAATTGCTTTTCAGATGACACCGGACTTGAAATAGAGGCACTCAATAATGAACCGGGTGCTTTTTCGGCAAGGTATGCAGGAGGGCAGAGTAATTTCGAGAAAAATATCCTTAAAGTATTGAGAAAACTTAAAGGAAAAATGAACCGAAGAGCCCGTTTTCGGACAGTGATCGCATTGGTGGAAACGGGGAATCTGACTTTGTTTGAAGGTGAAATCAGCGGAGTAATTACAGAAGATCCTAGGGGCAATTCGGGTTTTGGATACGATCCGATATTTCAGCCTGACGGTTATGAAAAGACGTTCGCGGAAATGGAACCGGCAGAAAAAAACAGGATCTCGCACCGGCGAATTGCAGTGGAAAATCTTGTGAAATATTTGAATGACAGCGGAAGTTATTATATAATGTCCTGATATTGAAGATGTTTTACGCGAATTGTTACCTATCCTGATGGGGAAAACTTCGAAAACAATTTCAAATGAACAAATACCTAATATATTTTCTGGCGTTGTGTTTCACGGGAACTGCAATACAGGTCGAAGCCCAGATACCCATCGGTACATGGAGAGACCATCTTCCTTATAATAAAGCCAAAAGACTTGCAGGGATCGGGACCAGGATATTTTGCGCAACAGAAGACGGGAGTCTTTATTCATATAACAGAAAAGACAACAGCATTCAGAAATATTCAAAGGTGAACGGACTTTCAGATGCAGATGTATCGACCATCGGAAGTTCTGAAAGTCAACAAACTCTTATCATCGGCTATGAAAACGGGAACATGGACCTGATGAAAAATGACAGCATAATCAACATTCCGGATATAAAACGTAAATCTCTTGTAGGTGATAAAGCAATATATAATATCCTTTTCCTGGATCAGTATGCGTATCTGGCTTGTGGCTTTGGTATAACCGTATATGACATAAGCAAGAGAGAGATTAAAGACACATATCTCTTCGGGGACGGAGGATCACAGATCAAAGTATACGATATTGCCTGTGACGGGCAATATTTATTTGCTGCTACAAATCAGGGGATCTACAAAGCTGATCTGCACGGATCCAATCTGGTGGATTACAATTCCTGGGACAGAATGTTAAATGTACCGGCACCGGATGCGGAGTATCGCTTTCTGGGTTTTATCAACAATAAATTATTCAGTGTTTACCCCAATACAGTTACGGGGTTTGATGAGATCATCACAATAGGACCTGACACCTGGGAAATATGGACACATAATTTTGCTGATCAGTTCTCCTATCTTGGCGAACAAAACGGATACCTGATCATTTGTTCCCTTTTGTCAACAAAAGTTTACGATCAGCAGGAGCGATTTGTAAGAGAAGCAGTTACCTATTATGCAAAACATGCTTTATATGACAAAGAACATACACTTTGGTATGCAGATCCGGAAAGCGGTCTGGTCAGGCTTGACGAAGCCGGAAATGGGATTGTCATTGTTCCTGATGGACCTGCTTATCGCGACGTAGGTGATATTAAGGTCCTGTACGGTAACTTATGGGCTGCCGGTGGAACCGAGTCTTCAAAATGGGCTGGTTATGGAGCATATTCATTTATTGGTGAACAATGGACTGATTATAATGAAAAAACAATACCCGAACTGTCTGGTCTTTTGAATATTTCTAAGATTGCCATTGATCCGGGTGACACTGAGCATGTGATTGGCGGGTCTTATGGATATGGTCTTGCAGAGTTTAAAAATGGCATGCTGGTTGATATCATCGATGAGGAAGACGGTTGTCTGCAACCGGTTCCGGGTTTCGGACACGGGTATGTATTGGTGAAAGGTCTGGATTTTGAACCTGACGGCACGCTATGGGTGTCTTTGACCTTTTCGGACGAACCTGTATACAGGAGAGATCCGGATGAAACCTGGTCGGTAACGGATTTGGATTATACCGGATTTGGGGTAGATACGCGGATCAATGGTATACTTGCAGCATCAGGGGGACAGAAATGGCTTCTGATTGAACGGAACGGATTGCTGGTTTTTGAGGAGGACATGGGAAATGTCATAAGGGAAAGGTTTTTCTCAGTACAAAATCAGGCTGGGATTTTGCTGGACAGGGTATACTGTATTACAGAAGACAAGGAAAAGAACATCTGGGTCGGCACAAACAGAGGTCCGGTGATATACGTGAATGGTACGGATGTCTTTAACGGGGAGAATATCTCCGGCTACCAGCCGGAAATTCCCAGGAATGACGGCACACCTTTCGTTGACTTTTTGCTGGCCACCGAAAAGATCAATTGTATAGAAGTTGACGGAGCAAATCAAAAATGGCTGGCAACTGAGAAATCAGGAGTTTATCTGGTGTCGGATGACGGAAAAACAGAGATCCATCACTTTCATGAGGACAACAGTCCCTTGTTTTCCGACAATGTTCAGACGATAGCTGTAAATGATCTTACAGGTGAGGTTTTTTTTGGAACGGATAAAGGAATTGTTTCTTTCAGGGGACGTGCAACGGAGGGCACAGAAGATTTCTCCGATGTTTATGTTTTTCCAAATCCCGTGAGGGAAAATTACACGGGAGATATCATCGTAACGGGACTTGTCCGGGATGTTTACGTAAAAATTACCGACATCAGCGGCAATTTGGTTTTTGAAACCCGTGCACTGGGAGGCCAGGCTGTCTGGGATGGCAAAAATTTCAGGGGACAAAGGGTAAATACCGGTGTTTACCTGGTTTTTTGCACAAATGAAGACGGAAGTATGACCCACGTAACCAAAATATTGTTTATCCGGTAAGTTTTTCTGTAAAAGGAAGTTAAGTAATAATACGGCGCATGCTTATTAAGACCAGGGCGGTTGTAATGCATCATGTAAAATACGGTGAATCCAGTATAATATTATATTGTTATACAGAACAATATGGCAGGATGGCCTGTATTGTGAACCACGTTAGAACAAAAAGTTCAAAGTTCCCGCGTCATTTATTGCAGCCGCTTACAATCCTGGACATGCTGGTTTACTATCATCCAAATCGAAGCCTGCACAGGCTGAAAGATCTGTCATCTCCGGTAAACTATACTTCAATTCCATATCAGACAAGCAAAAGCTGTATAGCTATGTTCATGGCAGAATTGCTTTACAAAACATTGCATGAGGAAGAGAGCAATCCCGCATTGTTTGATTTTCTGATAAAAATGTTACAGGTTCTCGATTTGAACAAGGAAGGCATGGCAAATTTCCATCTGATTTTTCTGTTGCATTATTCAAGATTTCTGGGATTTTTTCCGGCGGGCTTGCTGAATAACCGGAACATGGTGGACAGTTCGGATTTGCAGGTCTTTTTTACATTGCCGCCCGCTGCAGTGCAATCGATAAAACAAATGCTTCAATGGCCGGAAGTTCAACCGGAGGAGATCAAATTGAACAACAAGACCAGAACCATGCTCCTTGACAGGTTGATACAGTACTACTCCAATCATATGCAAGAAATATTGAAAATGAAATCTTTACCGATTTTAAAAGAAGTATTAAAATAAATGGTAAAATATAACCAATTGTATATCAGGAGTAATTCATTATATTTCTATGGATATGTTATCCTTTTTGGCTGGAGAAGATAAAATGCAGTTTCGAGAAGACAGAAAGCAGTTGCGGTATCAATACTCATCCCAGCTTTTAATAGAGATTTCTCCGGGTTCAATTTTGCAGATTGCCTGAAGAAATGCACTGGCAAGGCGAGCGTTGGTAATAAGCGGAATGTTATAGTCCACGGCGCTTCTTCTGATTGTATAATCATTTCTAAGCTCTACTTTTGAAAGATCTTTGGGAATATTAATTACCAGGTCGATAATTTTGTTTCTTATATAATCCAGAGTATTGGGTTTTGTATTTTCATCCGGCCAATGCAATGTAGTGCAGGAAATGTTATTCATTTCAAGAAATTGTGCTGTACCCCGAGTGGCAAAAAGATTAAATCCCTTTTCTGCAAGAAGTTTGCAACTGGGTATCAATTCAACTTTTGAACGCATTGGTCCGGTAGATAATAATATGTTTCTCTTCGGATAGGTATATCCGACTGAAAGCATAGCTTTAAGTATAGCCTCATAGAAATTTTCTCCTATACAACCCACTTCACCAGTTGATGCCATATCCACACCGAGGATGGGATCGGCTTTATGAAGACGTGAAAACGAGAACTGCGGGGCTTTGATGCCAATGTAATCCAGGTCAAATGCCGATTTATTAGGTTTTTCAACTTCTTTTCCAAGCATGACCAGGGTCGCAAGTTCAATTAAATTAACCTTTAAAACCTTGGAGACAAAGGGAAAGCTTCTTGATGCGCGGAGGTTGCATTCTATTACCTTGATGTCATTGTCTTTTGCGAGAAACTGAATATTGAAGGGACCGGTAATGTTAAGCGCTTTGGCTATGAGTCGGGAAATGCGCTTGATTCTGCGCATGGTTTCAAAATATATCTTTTGGGCAGGAAAAATGATGGTAGCGTCGCCAGAATGCACTCCGGCAAATTCGACATGTTCGCTGATCGCATATGCTATGAGTTCCCCGGACTTTGCAACGGCATCGATTTCAATTTCTTTGGCCTGTTCAATAAACTCAGATACCACAACCGGGTATTGTTTTGATACCTTGGCGGCAAGGTTTAGATAATGCTCAAGTTCATCAAGGTTGGAGACCACGTTCATGGCAGCTCCGGACAATACATAAGAAGGTCTAATAAGCACAGGGAAACCTACATCATATACAAAATCATTTATTTCACGTACGGTCGAAAGTTCTTTCCACTTGGGCTGATCGATCTTTAATTCATCACATAACATGGAAAACTTATGACGGTCCTCGGCATTATCAATGGAAGCAGGTGAGGTGCCAAGAATTTTGACATGTTGACCGTACAACCTCATCGCAAGGTTGTTCGGAATTTGTCCACCCATAGAAACCACAACACCAAAGGGTTTTTCAAGTTCGATAATATCCATGACCCTTTCAAAAGAAAGTTCATCGAAGTACAGTCTTTCACATATATCATAATCTGTACTGACCGTTTCCGGATTGTAATTAATCATTACAGACCTGTACCCTTCTTTATTGATGGCGTTTAAAGCATTTACGCTGCACCAGTCAAATTCCACGCTGCTTCCGATGCGATAGGCGCCGGAACCGAGCACGATGACAGATTTGTTGTTGTCGTTGTATTCAATATCATGGGCTGATCCGCTGTATGTAAGATACAGATAATTTGTGAGTGCAGGGTATTCAGCTGCCAGTGTATCAATTTGCTTTACACTAGGGACTATTGAGAGCTTCTTTCGGTATTCCCTTATTTTCAGCATGGCTTCATGCATATTGGTAACCGCATCTTTAAAGATGCACCGGGCAATCTGAAAATCCGAAAATCCGGATACTTTTGCTGACTTCAGCAAATCATGAGGAATTTGTTCGGGGAGGTGATAGGATTCAAGATTGTTCTTAAGTCGTATGATATTCTGCAATTTATAAAGAAACCAGGGATCGATCCGGGTAAGTGTAAATAAGCGGTCCACGGTATAACCTTCCAAAAAGGCTTCAGCTATTACAAAAATTCGCATGTCAGTCGGTTCCGATAACTCCTTTTCCACATCGACAAATTCCAGGTCGCGGTTGTTCACAAATCCGTGCATACCCTGTCCGATCATGCGGATGCCTTTCTGAATCGCTTCTTCAAATGTTCGGCCAATTGCCATTACTTCTCCAACGCTTTTCATACTGCTGCCGATCTGTTTGGATACACCGATAAACTTGTTCAGGTCCCACCGGGGAATTTTACATACTATATAATCCAGGGCAGGCTCAAAAAAGGCAGAAGTAGTTTTCGTTATAGAATTCTTTATTTCGTGCAGTCCATATCCGAGTGCCAGTTTTGCAGCAACAAAGGCAAGCGGATATCCGGTTGCCTTGGATGCCAGTGCACTTGAACGGGACAATCTGGCGTTTACTTCGATTACACGGTAATCTTCTGAATGCGGATCAAGTGCATACTGGATGTTGCATTCACCTATGATGCCCAGGTGTCTTATGATTTTGATGGCCAGCTGCCGTAATGAATGGTATTCAGAATTGGTAAGAGTCTGGGAAGGGGCTACAACAATACTTTCCCCGGTATGGATACCAAGGGGATCAAAATTTTCCATGTTGCAGACCGTAATGCAATTGTCGTAGCAATCCCGGACCACCTCATATTCAACTTCTTTCCAGCCCTTTAACGACTTCTCAACAAGTATTTGCGGTGAATAGGAAAAGGCTTTTTCAGCCATTTTTGTAAGCTCATTGTCATTGTTGCAGAATCCGCTGCCCTGACCCCCCAGAGCGTAAGCTGCCCGGATAATCACGGGATAGCCCAGGCTCTTAGCTGCAACAACCGCATCGTCAATATTCGTAACGGCTGTACTTTGAATTGAATGTACATGAATTTCATTGAGTTTTTTTACGAAGAGGTCGCGGTCTTCAGTATCCATGATGCTTTGAACAGGAGTGCCAAGCACCCGGACGTTGTGTTTTTCAAGCACCCCCGATTTGTAAAGTTCAATTCCGCAATTCAGGGCTGTCTGTCCCCCAAAGGAAAGCAGAATACCGTCGGGCGATTCTTTTCTGATGATCTTTTCAACAAAATATGGCGTGACCGGAAGAAAATATATGATGTCTGCGATTCCTTCGGAAGTCTGAACGGTAGCAATATTTGGATTGATCAATACTGTAATGATGCCCTCTTCACGCAAAGCTTTTAATGCCTGTGAACCTGAATAATCGAATTCACCAGCCTCTCCGATTTTCAAAGCTCCGGAACCCAGTATCATTACCTTCTTAACTGATTTATCCATTTTTTATTGATACACTGAAAAATAAGTTCTAATATTGGGCTAAAAGTACAAATATTTTTGTATTCATATTGCATATATATAAAGAATTGCATATTTTTGCAACATAAATGAATAACTATACACTATGGGAAACAGAACAGAAAGGCTTTTGGCCATCAGGAACATCATTTCTTCCCAGAAAGTATCAAATCAGGAAGAATTGCTCGAATTGCTCGAAAAAAAGGGACTGAATTATACTCAGGCCACTTTGTCAAGAGATCTAAAATTCCTTAAGGTAAATAAGATTTCAGACCGGGGAAGAGGATATATATATGAACTGCCTGACCAGCATCATCTGCCTGGTCAGGAGATGGCTGAAACCTATGCGGCACAGGGATTTGTTTCAATTCAGTTTGCCAACAAACTGGGGGTTATCAAAACCCTGCCGGGATACGCACCCAGTATTGCGTCCATGATTGACAAAACCAATCCGTTTGAAATCGTGGGAACGCTTGCAGGTGATGATACCATCCTGATCATCCCGCATGACAACGTGTCGGAAAAAGATGTGATCAATACATTGATCATGATTTTACCGGAATTGAAGGACAAGATAAAATGATATTCGCATGAAAAACAGAGGGAAAGTAATTCTGGCATACAGTGGCGGTCTGGATACTTCAGTGATCCTGAAATGGCTTATAGATGAAGGTTATGAGGTTGTTGCGTATGTTGCTGATGTCGGTCAGGATGATGATTTTGACGATGTTGAAAGGAAAGCAATGAAAATAGGCGCTTCAAAAGTAATTGTAAAAGACCTGAAAAAGGAATTTGTCACAGACTACATTTTCCCTGCGCTTAAAGCCAACGCCTTGTATGAGAATCGCTACCTTCTTGGTACGGCACTTGCCCGGCCGCTGATTGCCAAATACCAGATTGAAACTGCAGCCGGGGAAAAAGCGGAATACGTATCTCATGGAGCAACGGGAAAGGGAAACGACCAGGTACGGTTCGAATTGTCATATTATGCACTAAATCCAAAAATCAGGGTGCTGGCACCCTGGAAGACGAAAGAATTCCTTGAACAGTTCAGGGGAAGGACGGATATGCTGAACTATGCACAGAAGCACGACATACCTGTAAAAGCGAGCATTGCAAAACCATACAGTGAAGATGACAACCTCATGCATATCAGTCATGAAGCCGGTGTTCTCGAAGATCCCGTTTATAAGCCTGAGCTGAGCATGCTGACGAAGATGAAGGCACCACAAGATGCACCCGACCGGGAAACAAACATTGAGATCAGCTTTAAAAATGGAATTCCTGTGAAAGTTATAAATACTTCCAAAAAAGATATTTATACTGATCCACTTGAACTATATATTCATTTAAATGAAATTGGAGGGGCGAACGGTATCGGATTGCTGGATATGGTTGAAAACAGATATGTGGGTATAAAGTCAAGAGGAGTCTATGAAACACCTGCAGGAACCATTCTTTTAAAGGCGCATATGGATATTGAAGGCATAGCCATGGACCGTGAAGTCATGCGCCTGAGGAACATGCTTTCCCCCGTTTTTTCCGAGATCGTGTACAACGGATTCTGGTTCAGCCCGGAAATGGATTTCCTGCGTGCGGCAATTGACAAGAGCCAGGAATTGATAGACGGAACAGTATACATTACCTTGTATAAGGGAAATGTTATCATTAACGGCCGGGAGTCAGCGAGTTCACTCTATGATAAAGAATTGTCAAGTATGGATATTGAGGGGGGGTTTGATCAGAAGGATAGTGCAGGATTTATTAAAATTAATGCAATCAGGCTTATGGCTCATCATGCCATAACAAAAAGACAAAATAAATAATACTAAAATTTTCTGAAACAGATATATAAAATTTCAAATCCCGGAAATCATATCGGGATCAATTGGTTAATTTTTATGAAACTCTGGGAGAAAGGCATTAAGACCAGTAAAATGGTGGAGGAATTCACGGCCGGAAACGACAGCCAGCTGGATCTGTTACTGACGCCCTATGACATTCTGGGATCAATTGCACATGTCATCATGCTGAAGGAGATAGGATTGCTAACATCACAGGAATGCAGTGACATCCGGAAAGAACTGATCGGGTTTTATCATCAGGCTGAGCGTGGAGAATTTCACATCGAACCGGGAATTGAGGATGTTCATTCACAGATTGAACTCCTTCTGACAAAAAAGCTGGGAGAAACGGGAAAGAAAATTCATACAGCACGGTCCAGGAATGATCAGGTTTTACTTGATCTGAAACTGTTTATCCGGGATGAAATCAAAAAGATGGTGGCAAGTGCCGCTTCATTGTTTTCAATCCTGATCGATCAGAGCAACCGTTACAGGGATTACCTCATGCCTGGATATACACACCTGCAGGTTGCAATGCCGTCATCATTCGGCCTCTGGTTTGCTGCTTATGCAGAGAGCCTCACAGATGACATGAAGATAATGCTTGCAGCTTTTCAGATCACCAATCAGAATCCACTTGGATCTGCTGCGGGATTTGGTTCGTCCTTTCCGATAAACCGCCGGTTAACAACGGAATTGCTTGGTTTCGAGGACCTGAATTATAATGTCATGTATGCACAGATGTCCAGAGGAAGAACCGAACGCATCGTTGCTTATGCAATTGCTACCATGGCAGGTACGGTATCAAAAATTGCAAATGATGTATGTTTGTTTACCAGTCAGAATTTCAGATTTCTGCAGCTTCCGGATGAAATCACCACAGGATCAAGCATCATGCCCCATAAAAAAAATCCGGATGTCTTTGAAATTCTGCGGGCAAGATGCAACAGGTTGCAGGCACTTCCAAATGAAATTGAACACATCACAGGAAATTTGCCTTCAGGGTATTTCAGGGATTACCAGGTCATAAAGGAGTCATTTTTACCTGCTTTCTCCCTGATGCATACATGTCTTGAAACGGCCGGACACATGATCTCAAAATTGCTTCCTGAAAAGGATATCATGGAAAACGACCTTTACCGGTATGCATTTTCAGTGGAAGAGGTTAATAAGCTGGTCTTGCATGGGATCCCATTCAGAGAGGCATATCAAAAGGTCGCAAAGCAAATCAGTGAAGGAACATTTCAACCGGAACGTACCGTGCGGCACACACATGAAGGAAGCATCGGGAATCTGTCAAACGACAAAATAACCGGGAAAATGAAGGAAGTTGTTGAAAAATTCAATTTCAGCAGAATAGAATCGGCATACAGGAAATTACTGGAGAACTAAAATGTCAGGAAGAAAGCATACGATTATTATCAGGATTGAGATCTCAACATTGACAGGAAGGGATGGAAAAATCAACCGCAGGAAGATGGACCGTCTTGCGATGGTTCTTACCAATCTCCATAACAGCGGCAAGAATGTTTTGATCGTATCCTCAGGTGCAATTGTACTGGGATCTGACAAATTGAAGCTTCAGCAATTGCCGGAAAATCCAGTGGACATGCAGGCTGTGGCAGCTGTTGGCCAGGCAGAGCTCATGAGATGGTACCAGAATTTCTTTGATGATTACAATCAGATCGTCGCTCAGGTTTTGCTTACCAGTGATATTATTTCATATCCGGAAAGGGTTGAAAATACAAGAAATACATTTAAAACCCTGCTCAATATGAATATCATTCCCATAATAAATGAGAATGATGCTGTTTCCACAGCAGATATAGAAATCGACGATAATTATCCCCTTGCACTGATTGTTGCGAAAATTGCCAGAGCTGATTTCATCATCATTAAAATGGAACTTAATGGAAAATATATGATTTTGCCAAGGAATTGCAATAAAGGGATCGTTGTGGATGGTGAAATGGAGTTACAGGAAAAAACAGATGCGCTTTGCATGTTAACCATTCCGGACAGCCAAAGGGAAAAGGAAGGATTTCCCCATTCCATCGGGGAAATCATGTTTTAACCATATATGATTGATGCATTGAACATGAAAACCAGAGAAGCACTCAAGAACAAAAAAAGGATTGTTGTTAAGATAGGGACCTCATCACTATCCTATCCCAACGGCAGAATGAATTTTCACAGCATTGAGAAACTGGCTTATGTTTTAAGTGCATTGCGTCACAGGGGTATTAAGGTCATACTTGTGACTTCGGGGGCAATCGGTGTTGGTGCGGGCCGGCTGGGTCTTACAGAAAAACCTCATGATCTTTCAAGAAAACAGGCATTGGCAGCAGTAGGTCAGGCTGAACTCATGAGAATCTACCAGAAGTTTTTTGAGGAATATAACCAGATTATCGCTCAGGTTTTATTGACCAAGGATGTGGTAAACATATCTTCAAGAAACGTGCACGCCAAACGTACCCTGAATAAGCTTATGGACATGGAAATCATACCGATCATCAATGAAAACGACACGATTGCCACATATGAAATCGAGTTTGGTGACAACGACAGTCTTTCTGCAATTGTCGCTTCACTGGTCAAAGCAGAATTGCTAATTATGCTATCTGACATTGATGGCTTGTATTCAGCTGACCCGAGAACAGAGAGTACAGGAGAGATTATTCATACTGTAAAAGAAATTACTCCCGAACTGGAAAGACTGGCAACAGGGTCAGGATCTTCATTCAGTACGGGAGGAATGGTTACAAAGATTGCTGCGGCCAAAATGTGTTTACAGGAAGGAATAGACTGCATCATCACCAGCGGATCAGACCCGGCTGTAATTTTTGAACTTCTTGAGGGAAAAGAAATAGGCACTTATTTCGCCGTCAGTAAAGAAACTATCATAAATCATGGATAATATGAAAGCGGTTCTCACCGGGAAAGCAAGACGGGTAAAACTGGCTTCGCGTGAAATTGCACTGGTAAATACAGGCTTGAAAAATCTTGCCCTTCAATATATTGTCGAGGAGCTGGACGGAAAAAGAGAGGAGATCAAAACCGAGAACGAAAAGGATCTTGCCGCAGGCATTCAGAAAGGCCTGTCAAAAGCATTTATTGATCGCCTTACTTTGAACGACAAAAGGATCAATGAGATGATCCGTGTTGTGCAGGATGTCATAAAACTGAATGATCCCGTTGGTGAGATATTCGATATGAACAACAGGCCAAACGGACTTAAAGTCGGCAAAATGAGAGTCCCTATTGGCGTGATCGGGATCATATTTGAATCACGTCCGAATGTTTGCATTGAAGTGGCATCTCTGACCATAAAATCAGGCAATGGTGTCATTTTAAGAGGAGGATCTGATGCCATACATTCGAATATCTTGCTCACAAGTCTGATTAAAAAAGGACTTGAAAAAGCCGGATTGCCCGGATCATGTGTCGAGGTCATAGAAAGCACCGACAGGGAATCCGTTTTGCAACTGCTTAAACTTAAGGACTATATCGATATCATCGTTCCAAGGGGAGGTTTGGAGCTCATAAGGTTTGTCGAGGAACATTCGCTGATCCCGGTAATCCGACACGATCTGGGTATTTGTCATACCTATGTTGATGAATTTGCAAACCTGGAGATGGCTGTAAGTATTTGCTACAATGCAAAAGTCCAGCGGCCCGGAGTGTGCAATGCAATGGAAACCATGCTAGTACACAAATCAATAGCAGAAGATTTCCTGCCGGTAATGAAAAAGGAATTTGACAAGGCCGGAGTGAGACTGAAGGGTTGCAAAAATACTGTCCGGTTGTTGCCGGATATTGAACCTGCAACCGGGGAAGACTGGAGTACTGAATATCTCGATCTGGTACTTTCGGTTAAAATTGTTGCGAACCTTGAAGAGGCAATTGACCACATCAATGATTACAGTTCGCACCATTCCGATGCCATTGTCACCGAACATTATTCCAATGGAATGAAATTCATTTCGGGCGTGGATTCTGCAGCATGTTTCATCAATGCATCGACAAGGTTCAGTGACGGTAATGAATTCGGACTTGGCGCTGAAATGGGGATCAGCAATCAGAAGCTTCACGTAAGAGGTCCTATGGGTCTGAAGGATCTTACCGCTCCAAAATATGTAATATTCGGGAATGGTCAGGTGAGAACCTGATCACAATCAAATAAAATAACTGAAAATCTTTAAATTATATGGAACATTTGAATCAATTTCTGCAAAGCCTTGAAGAACTTACCATACAGGCTTCACAAATAGACAAGGAACTCTTTGATACGTATAATGTGAAGCGTGGACTGAGAAACCAGGACGGATCAGGTGTACTGGTGGGATTGACCAATATAGGTGATGTGGTCGGGTATGAAAAAAATGAGGGCGTGGTGACACCGGTAGAAGGAAGACTGTTTTACCGGGGAATCAACGTTAATGATCTTGTTCATGGTTTTCAAAGTGACGGCCGCCATGGTTTTGACGAAACCGTATACCTGTTGCTTACAGGCAGGTTGCCTTCCAAATCAGATCTTGAAAGCTTTTCCTCCTATATGGCTGAGCTCCGTGACCTTCCGCACAACTTCGTGAACCTCATATTATCCTTCAGGGGTAAGAATATCATGAATATGCTGGCGAGGTCCGTACTGGTCATGTATACCCAGGATGATGAAGCGGAGAATTATTCGCATATGAATCTGCTCAAACAGTCACTCAACCTCATTGCAAAATTTCCTGTAATCGCTGCTTATGTGTATTATGGTTTCCGGCATACATATCAACGCAGATCTTTGATATTCAGGCACCCCATACACGCTTTAAGCACAGCTGAAAATTTCTTATACATGCTTAAAGGAGAGAACTACTCGAAACTCGAAGCTGATACACTGGACCTGAATCTGGTACTTCATGCCGAACACGGAGGTGGTAACAACTCCTCGTTTACAACCCGTGTGATCAGTTCAGCCGGTACGGATACCTATTCTGCAATTTCTGCAGGACTGGGTTCTTTGAAAGGTTTTTTACACGGTGGTGCCAACCTTCAGGTGGAAGAAATGATGAAGGACATCAAGAAAAATGTAAACGACTGGAATGATAAAAGGGAGATCCATGATTACCTTGTCAAAATCCTGAAAGGAGAAGCGGGAGACGGATCAGGCAAAATTTACGGCATCGGACATGCCATTTATACACTTTCCGACCCCCGGGCTGTATTGTTAAAGGAAAAGGCAAAGGAACTGGCAGGTTACAAAGACAGGATGGATGAATATAATTTGTACGAGTATGTTGAGGAATTGGCCCCGGAAGCCTTTGCATCCTACAAAAAAGGAAATACAAAAGTAATATCGGCCAATGTGGATTTTTATTCAGGATTTGTTTACAAATGCATCGATGTTCCGAAGGAACTGTTTACGCCCATCTTTGCAATTGCCAGGATGGCAGGCTGGTGCTCACACAGGCTTGAAGAGGTTACTTTTTCTTCAAGAAGAATTATCAGGCCGGCATATAAGAATGTATACGGCAGGGTAGACTATGAAAAAATTGAGGATAGAATTTAAGATTATACCGCCTCATACATGGGGTTAATATTTTATTTCAATATAAATGTATTATTTTTACCCATGTTTTAACAGGGATAAAATCAAAAATATGATTTTTTTTGTTACTGAGAACGGAAACAAAATTCAACTTTTTTGAGAATGGCAGGTAATGTTTTGCAAAGCCATTCTCTATAACAGAATGGCTTTTTTGCAATGCGGACAATTTAATATTTGAATTATGAAAAGCAACGGATTGCCCCGAAAGCTGGGATTGTACGATCCGGCAAATGAGCATGACAGCTGCGGTATTGGTTTTGTCGCTCAGATCAAAGGGATAAAATCGCATGATATCATCAGTAAAGGACTTGATGTACTTGAGAACATGTCACACCGGGGAGCAGAAAGCGCGGATAACATCACGGGCGATGGTGCAGGCATCATGGTTCAGATTCCTCACAAATTGATTGTATCCAAGGGTTTTAAGGTCCCTGAGGAAGGACGGTACGCAACAGGTCTTATATTTTATCCAAAGAGGCAGAAAGAACAGGTGCAATGCGAAAATATTCTGATGGACTGTTTGAAGGATGAAGGACTTGAACTCATTGGCTTCATGGATGCGGAGACCGACAATACCCTTTTGGGTGAGATCGCCAAAGATGCAGAACCCTCAATGAGACAGATGTTTATTACATGCCAATGTGAGCAGGAAGAGCTGGAAAGGAAAGCTTACATCCTGAGAAAACAGGTGGAAAACAGGATCAGGAATTCGGATATGGCAAACAAGCGGGCTTTCTACATTCCGAGTTTGTCCTCAAAGGTTATGATCTATAAGGGTATGTTCACATCCCACCAGTTGAGGCATTATTATGCCGACCTGAGCAACCGATCTATGGAGAGTGCAATTGCACTGGTACATTCAAGATTCAGTACAAACACATTTCCCACGTGGGACCTGGCACAGCCATTCAGGTTTCTCGGTCATAACGGTGAAATTAATACGATCAAGGGAAACCGTTTGTGGATGAAAGCCCGGGAGTCCCTGATGAAAAGCGACCTGTTCGGCGAGGACCTGAAAAAATTATTTCCGGTGATCGAACCGGATAAAAGTGATTCTGCTTCTCTTGACAATGTGCTGGAATTTCTCGTACTGACAGGAAAATCACTGCCTCACGCGCTCAGTATGCTGATCCCTGAATCGTGGAATGATAAAAATCCGATTCCGGACAGCCTGAAAGCTTTCTATGAATACCATTCCACTTTTATGGAACCCTGGGACGGACCGGCCTCAATCGTCTTCAGCGATGGCCGCTTTATAGGCGGAACACTTGACAGGAACGGACTGCGACCATCCAGGTTTGTCGTTACAAAAGATGATATCATCGTAATGGGGTCTGAGGTGGGTGTACAGGCATTCCCGCCGGAAAACATCAAAGAAAAAGGACGTCTTCGTCCCGGAAAAATCCTCCTGGTGGACACGAAATTTGGCATCATCGTTCCTGACGATGAAGTAAAAAAACAGCTTACCGAGCGCAATCCTTATGCAAACTGGCTAAAAGAAAACCGGATTGACCTGGACGATATTGTTGTTAAGAAGCGGGTCCCTTCATCACTGGGTGACCTCCATGAAAAATACCTGAAAACATTCGGGTATTCAAAGGAAGACATTGAGATGCTCATTAAGCCAATGACTGTTGAAGGTCAGGAACCGGTAAGCTCCATGGGAAATGATACACCTTTGGCCGTAATGTCGGATAAACCGCAGCGTTTCTTCAACTATTTCAGGCAGCATTTTGCACAGGTTACAAATCCCCCAATTGATCCCATACGGGAGGGGCTTGTAATGACACTGACCAATTACATCGGGGCGGTATCAAGAAATCTGCTCATTGAATCTTCACAGCACTGCAAACTGATAAAGTTCCGTTCTCCCATAGTGACCAACACGGATTTGGGAAAGATCAAAAATCTGGATCAGAATGAATTTTCGCACGTTGTGATTCCCATGCTGTTCCCGACGGATGCGGGTTCACCCGGGAAAGCTATGGACAAAGCACTCAGGGAGATCTGCAAGAAAGCTGAAATTGCAGTTGATTTTGGACACAATTTTATTATTCTGTCAGACCGGGAAATTGGTCCGTCAATGGCTCCGATCCCATCGCTTCTGACAATTTCTGCAGTACACCATCATCTGATCGCGGCAAAGAAAAGGATGCAGGTCGGATTGATCGTGGAATCAGCCGAACCAAGGGAAATAAATCATTTTGCATTGCTTTTTGCCTATGGGGCCAGTGTGGTAAATCCCTACGCTGCATTTGCCATTATCGAGAAGCTCTGTCTGGAAAAAGGCATAGAACAGGATTATGTAAAAGCACGCGAAAATTATATCAAGGCCGTCAATAAAGGATTGCTGAAGGTCATGTCGAAAATGGGCATCTCGACTTTGCGCAGTTATCACGGATCGCAGATTTTTGAAGCAATAGGTCTGTCGGACAATTTCATATCGGAGTACTTCAGCGGAACAGATTCCAGGATCGGAGGTATTGGAATTGATGAACTGGCCATAGAAGCCATGATGGACCACAGGAATGCCTATCATCCTTCAGAACTTGATGATGCAGGCATCACAACCCAGGGCATTTACCATTACAGGGTAAACGGAGAAGCTCATGCATGGGAGCCTGAAACCATCGGACTGCTGCAATGGGCAACAAAGACAAATGATTATGAGAAATACAGGGAATTCAGCAGTCGGGTTAAAGATCACAACCGGAAACCGCATTTCCTGAGAGGCTGTTTTGATATCAAGGCAGGGAAATCCATTGAAATCAGTAAAGTCGAGCCGGAAGAATCGATCATGAAGCGCTTCGTAACCGGTGCCATGTCATACGGTTCTATCAGTAAGGAAGCACATGAGTCGTTGGCTGTAGCCATGAATTCGATTGGAGGAAGAAGCAATACAGGTGAAGGCGGAGAGGATGCTGAAAGGTTTTCACAACGTCCGGACGGAACGAGTGCACGAAGTGCTATTAAGCAGGTGGCTTCAGGGAGATTCGGGGTAACGGCAAATTACCTGATCCATGCAGATGAAATCCAGATTAAAATCGCGCAGGGTGCAAAGCCGGGTGAAGGGGGTCAGTTACCGGGACACAAGATCGATAAAATTATCGCAAAACTCCGGCATTCAACACCGGGTATAACACTGATTTCTCCTCCTCCCCATCACGATATTTATTCAATTGAAGACCTTGCACAACTGATTTTTGATTTGAAGTGCATCAATCCGGAAGCCAGGATCAACGTTAAACTTGTTTCCGAAAAAGGAGTGGGTACCATAGCTGCCGGAGTAGCCAAAGCTAAGGCTGACAGCATAACGATCAGCGGTTGCGAGGGGGGAACAGGCGCCAGTCCTGCCAGTTCCATCAGGCATGCAGGATTACCCATGGAACTAGGTATTGCGGAAGTTCAACAAACATTGGTAATCAATGATTTAAGAAGCCGTGTAATCCTTCAGACTGACGGACAGCTTAAAACAGGACATGATGTAATTTATGCGGCCCTGCTCGGTGCCGAAGAATTCGGATTCGCAACGGCTTCATTAATCGTACTGGGTTGTGTCATGATGCGCAAATGCCATCTCAACACCTGTCCCGTGGGTGTTGCCACCCAGAATGGGGAGCTGAGGAAAAGGTTTCTGGGGAAGTCCCAATACCTGATCAACTATTTTCATTTTCTGGCAAGAGAGATCAGGGAGATTATGGCTGAGATGGGATTCAGGAAGTTTGAGGATCTTGTCGGGCGATCTGATCTGCTCGTTCAGCGGACGAATATTGAACACTGGAAAGCAAAAAAGCTTGATTTTTCGGATATACTGATCAAGCCCGGGAAAACATCACAATATCCGATACATTTCATATCGGGACAGGAGCATAAGATTGAAAATATCCTTGATCACGAGTTGATAGAAAAATCAACCAAGGCCCTTAATAGTAAAGAGAATGTGTGGATCTCCACAAAAATTGGAAATACAGACCGTTCCGTGGGAGCCATGTTATCGGGTGTCGTGACAAAAGCTCATGGTGAGGATGGATTGCTGGAAAATACCATAACCTGCAAGTTTAATGGCTCAGCCGGACAGTCTTTCGGGGCGTTTCTGGTAAAGGGACTTCATTTTGAGCTTGAGGGCGATGCAAACGACTACCTTGGAAAAGGACTGTCCGGGGGACGCATAGTTGTAGTGCCTCCAAAGGGTACAGGTTTTAAACCTGAAGAGAACATCATTGTCGGAAATACGGTTCTCTACGGTGCTACCAGCGGGGAAGCATATATCAGGGGTGTGGCCGGAGAACGTTTTTGTGTACGCAACAGTGGCAGCCTTGCCGTTGTTGAAGGTGTGGGAGATCACTGTTGTGAGTACATGACCGGAGGAAGAGCGGTAATACTGGGCAAAACAGGACGTAATTTTGCTGCAGGCATGAGCGGGGGCATTGCCTATGTACTTGATATGACAGGCAATTTCGCCTATTTCTGCAACAAAGGAATGGTAGAACTTGTTCAGGTCGGTGATTATGATGATTTAACGGAACTTCAGAAACTGATCAACAATCATTACCTCTATACAAGAAGTGAACTTGCAGAGCATATCCTGGTGAACTGGGAGGAATACCTGCCGAAATTTGTCAAGGTCATCCCGCTGGAATACAAGAAGGTACTCGAGGAACAGAAGATCAGGCAAATCATGGAAAAGATACAGAAAACGGAAGACGAGCCCCATTTTCAATATTGATCACAGATCAGTCAGATATGAATATTTAATTTACTGGGAACAATGGGAAACCCGAACGGATTTATACAGGTAAAGCGCAAAGTTGCCGGCTACAGACCGGTAAATGAAAGAAAACACGATTTCAGCGAGGTGGAACAAACACTGGATGAACAGGACCGGCGTGATCAGGCGGGCCGTTGCATGGACTGCGGAGTTCCTTTCTGTCAGTGGGGATGCCCTGTGATGAACAATATGCCTGAATGGCAGGATGCCATCTATCGTGGAGACTGGAAAAGCGCAATAGATCTTTTGCATGTTACAAACAATTTTCCTGAGTTTACAGGCAGAATTTGTCCCGCACCCTGTGAACATGCCTGCACACTTAATATCCATGAGGAGCCTGTGACCATAAGGGAAAATGAAGCTTCTGCGGCAGAAAAAGGATTTGAGTTCGGTTATGTCAAACCAATACCCTCCGGGCCCCGAACAGGAAGAAAAATAGCTGTCGTGGGCTCTGGACCGGCAGGATTGGCCTGCGGGGACCTGTTAAACAAATGGGGACATTACGTGACTGTTTTTGAAAAGGACGATGCTGTTGGAGGCCTGCTGCGATATGGGATACCGGATTTTAAACTCAATAAGGCTATAGTCGACAGGAGGATTTCCATATTGGCACAAGGAGGTATTCGGTTTAAAACCAATGTTCATGTAGGCCTTGATTTAAGTGGCAGTGAAATGCTCGGGCAATACGATGCAATATGCCTCACCATAGGGGCAATGAAATCCAGGAGTCTTGACATTGAGGGTATCAACCTGAATGGAATTCATTATGCCATGGATTATCTAACACAGCAAAACAGAATCATTCATGGTTCTCATGTTCAGGAACATATGTTAATCCAGGCAAGGGATAAGGATGTTGTGGTAATAGGAGGAGGGGATACGGGTTCAGATTGTGTGGGAACAGCAATCAGGCAGGGTGCAAAAAGCGTGACCCAGCTTGAAATTATGCCAAAACCACCGGAAAAGCGAAATTCTGATAATCCCTGGCCTTACTGGGCAAATATATTCAGGCAGTCAAGTTCACATGAGGAAGGATGCGAAAGAATGTGGGGTATATTAACTAAGAAATGCATCGGTGAGGCAAATAGGATTAAGCAATTGCAGATAGCTGACATCAAATGGCTGAAAGATAATGATGGCAGGATGAGCATGGAAGAAATCCCGGACACCAGCAGAATGATCAATGCGGATCTGGTGTTACTTGCACTGGGTTTTGTTCATTGTATCCATGAAGGTATTGTAAATGAATTCGGACTTGAATGTGATCATCGCGGTAACATTCAGGTAAACCAGGACTTTATGACCAGTAAACCTGGTGTTTTCGCTGCCGGTGATGCAGTAACGGGAGCAAGTCTTGTTGTTAGGGCTATTGCCCAGGGCAGGGACCTCGCCAGATCAGTCGATGCATACGTGAGAAAGATTTAAGTATGCCTGAGATTCCCCTGTGATCTGTGAATTCACATTCTTCAGCCGTCATGAACCAACGTTCAACTAACGCTGTTGATCGGCGGAAGGCTCATGATTCCATAATCAATCTGAAATACAGGGTTGTCAAATATCCGGAATGATTTAATTAAATCTGCTAAAGGTTCTGAACAGGATTCTACTGCCGGAAGCATGTTTTCTTAAGGGGGAAATGGAAACGGAACAAGTTATGAAATAATGACTCTGACTTCTTTTCGGAATTTAAAAATTACCCTGAAATGGCGTTTGGATAACTTTGTTTTATATTTGCCCTACTGAAACCAAAATGCCATTACTGACCTCCATTATTAACTGGTTGAATCTGAAAAGGATTAATCAACTGGAGCTGATACGGAAACATCCGTTTGAAGCACAACAGGAGACATTTGTCAAGCTTATTAAGAAGGCATCGGATACAGAATTTGGCAAAACATACGACTTCAGCTCCATAAAGAGTATAACTGATTTTCAGAAGAGGGTCCCGATACGCACCTATGAAGATATTAAACCCCTGATAGACAGGGTTAGAAAAGGAGAGAACAACATTCTCTGGCCGGGAGAAATCAGGTGGTTTGCAAAATCCTCCGGGACCACAAGTGACAAAAGCAAATTCATTCCCGTATCAAAAGAGGCGCTTGAAGAATGCCATTTCAGGGGTGGAAGGGATGTGCTGGCGATTTACTGTCAGAATTATCCCGAATCAAAAATATATTCCGGAAAAGCACTGACTCTGGGAGGGAGCCATAGAATTGACAATTATAACAACCAAAGCTATTACGGTGATTTGTCCGCCATATTGATAGAAAATCTTCCTTTCTGGACGGAGTTTATCCGTACTCCAAGTCAGGATGTCGCACTGCTGGAAAAATTTGAGGAAAAGCTTGAAAGAATTGCCCGGGAAACGATCCGGGAAAATGTAACAAGCATCGCGGGTGTTCCTTCCTGGAACCTCGTCATGATAAAATATTTATTGAAGCAGACCGGGAAACAGAATCTGCTTGAGATCTGGCCGAATCTTGAACTTTTTATCCATGGTGGTGTGAGCTTTCTTCCCTATACCGAACAATTCAGGAACCTTATTCCAACCGAAAAAATGCACTATCTTGAAGCATATAATGCTTCAGAAGGCTTTTTCGCCATCCAGGATAATCCGGGTTTACCCGATATGATGCTCATGCTTGATTACGGAATATTTTATGAATTTGTGCCCCTGGACAAGCTGAACGATCAAAATCCCGAAGCGCTGACTGTGGAACAGGTGGAGCAAAACAAAAATTACGCGATCATAATTTCCACCAGCTCCGGTTTGTGGAGATACATGATTGGTGATACAGTGCAGTTTACCTCTCTTGTCCCGCACAAGATTATCATTTCAGGAAGAACAAAACACTTTATCAATGTATTTGGGGAAGAGGTAATAGTTGATAATGCGGACAAAGCATTGAAAATTGCCTGTGAAAAGACAGGTGCTCAAATAACCGATTATTCAGCAGCGCCTGTATATATGAGCCGGGAAGAGCAGGGTGCGCATGAGTGGATGATTGAATTTGCAATTCCTCCGGCTGAACTCGATCACTTCGCCAAATTGCTCGATCAGGCTCTCATGTCAATTAATTCGGATTACGAAGCCAAGAGATATAAAAACCTGACACTTAATAAACCAATTGTGCATCAGCTTGAACCCGGCACGTTTTATCAGTGGTTTCACAGCAAAGGCAAGCTTGGAGGGCAGAACAAAGTACCCCGCCTGTCAAATGAGAGAAAATATATTGAAGAACTCTATGAAATTCACAAAATGCTGAAATCAAATGAAAATTAAATTAAATTTAGGAGTTAATAGATGCGAAAAGTTCTATGAGTATGCACATTGCAGTTGCGGGTAATATTGGTTCAGGAAAAACAACCCTGACAAGCCTTTTGTCCAAACACTTTGGATGGGAAGCTCATTATGAGGATGTGGATGACAATCCTTATCTTATTGATTTCTACAATGATATGCAAAGATGGTCATTTAATCTTCAGATATACTTTCTAAACAGCAGGTTTAACCAGATCCTGTCATTCAGACGATCCGGGAAAACGCTGGTGCAAGACCGAACGATATATGAAGATGCCTATATTTTTGCTCCCAATCTACATGCAATGGGGCTTATGTCCACCCGTGATTTTGAAAATTACTTCACGCTGTTTACAATGCTCAGTTCACTGATACAACCACCCGATCTGATCATTTACCTGAGGGCTTCCGTACCCACTCTGGTAAGGCAAATTCAGAAGCGGGGCAGAAAATACGAGGACAACATCAGGCTTGAGTACCTCAAAAGACTGAACGAACGCTATGAGGCCTGGGTGGAGACCTATAACATGAGCAGGATGCTTATCGTTGATGTAGACAGTTATAATTTCATTGACAAGCAGGAAGATCTGAGTGTTGTGATCGATAAGGTCAGTGCTGAGATCCACGGTCTCTTTTAGGCAGGTTACTCCTGGCAATTTTCCTTATTAAGCATTTCACGAATATCATTCCATCCTGCCGGACCGATTTTTGCTCCCGGCTCTTCGATCACTTTAGCAGCCAGAAGGGCACCGATTCTTCCGCAGCAATCAGGACTGTAACCTTTCACAAGTCCGTAAAGGAATCCTGATGCATAAAGGTCTCCTGCGCCTGTGGTATCGAGACAGCGGGCATTGACGATCCCTGTCCTCTGCAATATTCCTTCCTGCATGATCAACGATCCTTTTTCCCCTGTCTTAACAACGGCAGTCCGGCACATGGATGCGATCTGACGAAGAGCTTCAGCAGGATCTTTTTCTGAAGTAAAGCTATGTGCTTCCTGCTCATTTGCAAAGACAATATCGATAGATTGCCTGATCAGGTCATGCAGGAATTCAAGATTGGCTTCCACCACATTGTAACTGGCAAGGTCAATTGAGATGGTCATATAGTTTTCTTTTGCAATCCTGATGGCTGTCGATATCAGATTGTGATCCTGCAGCAAATATCCCTCGAGGTGAAGATGATCATATGTTCTAAATACTGAAGGATCCAGTTCTTCACTGATGATATCAGTAGCGGCACCAAGATATGTTGCAAACGTCCTTTCACCATCATTGCTTACCAGTGATATTGCCAGACCGGTCGGTTGCCGGCTTTTTAGCATGAATGTGCTGATTCCTGCGGTCTTCATGTCTTTTTGAAAGAAGTCGCCCATTTCATCCATCCCTACTGCTCCAATGAACCCGGTCTCAACTTCAAGTTGTGCCAGTCCGTAAATCGTGTTTGCTGCTGATCCCCCGGATGCCATATGTCTTTCAAGCTCAGAAGTCAGCAATCTGATTTTTTCTGATGCCCGGATATCCACAAGCTGCATGCTCCCTTTTGGCAATGATAATTCCTTGAGAAGAAGATCGTCCTTAAGAAAGGTGATGATATCCACCAGCGCATTGCCGATACCTAATATTTTTTTCATTTCGGATTTTATAATACGGCCGAATAAAAGAAACGGGGAGTGAGATAAAAAAACCAGGATACATTTATATCCTGGCCAGGCCCCCTTATGCTCCAGTATTCTCCTTCATGCTCCTCAGCAAGGACTCGAACCTTGGACCCTCTGGTTAACAGCCAGATGCTCTAACCAACTGAGCTACTGAGGAATTTTTT
>JAFGPB010000101.1 GCA_016926205.1 Bacteroidales bacterium | reverse complement strand
GACCTGGTATGGTATGCGCCGGTGGATACGGGAACGTACAATGTGGCAATGCATATTGAAGAATGGAGAAAAGGAGTTAAAATAGGAAATATTGTCAGGGACATGCAAATCGATGTTGTTGAATCCGATAACAATCCCCCGGAAAATCCCCCGCTTACGGATTATTGTGTAATTGCGGGTGAACTCATAGAATTTCAGGCAACAACTGTTGACGCAGACGGGGATTCCATAAAGCACCTTATGCTGGGGGGGGCGTTCGAGCAGGAAGTAAGTCCGGCTGCCTACGAGACCATAGCAAACGGATTGGGTTTTGTTACTTCAAACTTCATCTGGCAGACGGATTGCGAACACATCCGAAAGCAGCCCTATCAGATGGTTTTAAGGAGTCAGGACAACAATAAGGATGTGAACCTGGTGGATATTGACAATATAAATATCCGGATTATCGGTCCGGCACCTGAAAACCTTCAGGCATCGTCAACCAGCACGGAGATCGAGCTTACATGGAACCAGAGTGATTGTGGTCCGGTTGAAGGATATTTTGTATATAGAAGGGAAGGCAGCTTCGGATTCACGCCTGACAGCTGTGAATACGGGGTCCCGTCGTACACAGGATTTGAAAGGATTGCCAGGTTGAACGGTCAGAATGATACAACTTTTATTGATGACAACAACGGGGAAGGACTGATCCAGGGTATTGAATATTGTTACCTGATCACGGCTTTTTATGCCGATGAATATGAAAGTCTGGCTTCCGGCGAAGTATGCAGTGAGCTGGTGCCGGGTTTTCCTTCCATTCTGAATGTCAGCGTCACTCATGTCAATGCAGTATCCGGCAACATCTATCTGGCATGGGCAAAACCTGATCCGGTCGACCTGACCGGTGCACCCGGTCCTTATGTTTTTCAGATATTCCGGTCGAATACCTATGATCTGGACAACATGGTGCTGATCGATTCGGTATTGACCACCGATCTGAATGACACCATATATATTGATGTGCTCAATACCGTGGATTTTCCGTACTATTATTCCGTGAAAATGTTCAACAATACAACGGGAAACCGTTTTCAGCTTCGTCCCGGGGATCAGGAGATCGCATCTTCACTGTATATTGAGATCACGCCTGACGACAACAAACTCACGCTGGAATTCAGGAAAAGAGCGCCCTGGATCAATGACAGCTATGTTATATACCGTCAGAACAGCTCGATGGAATTTGATTCCATTGCTGCCATTGATGAGAATGTTTATGTGGATACCGGACTAAAAAATGGTGAAACCTACGTATATCAGGTTAGAAGTCAGGGTTGGCGACCCATTAAAGGTGTCATTTACGACAATTCAAATTTGTCTCACCTTAACAGTGGAACACCCCTTGACATAGTGCCTCCCTGTCCGCCCTTCCTGAATGTAGTTTCGCAGTGCGACAGCTTTATGAATGTGCTTACATGGACCAATCCCAACCGCACCTGTGCTGATGACGTGATCCGATACAACATCTATTATTCCGGAGAGTATCAGGCGGACCTTGATTCAATTGCCTTTACTGCACCGGCAACTGATACCTTGTTTTACCACAGGTTTACGGAAGGCACGCTGATGGCAGGGTGTTATGCTGTAACGGCGGTGGATTCCTTTGAGAACGAGAGTGATTTTTCCACGGTAATTTGTGTGGATGAATGCATCAGTTACGAACTGCCCAATGTGTTTTCGCCAAATGACGACAACATCAATGACCTGTTTGTCGCAAAGAATCTCAGCAATGCGATTGAAAAGGTGGATATGAAGATTTACAACCGGTATGGACAGCTTGTGTTCGAGACGCACGATCCGGAAATAAACTGGAACGGGTACTACCGGAATACCAGCAACAAGGTTGCATCCGGTGTTTATTATTATATATGCGATGTTTATGAACCCCGTATTACAGGTGTTGAGATCCGGAGTATTGTGGGCTTTGTTCATTTATATGCCGAAGGGTATTCGGAAGAAATACCCAAATGAGGGATATCCAGGTGAATTAAAGAAAAGGGAATGAAAAGAATTTGTATTATATGGATACAACTGTTGTTGGTCTTGTTTTTCGTGTCGGCACAGACTTCAACTGAATATTATCTGAAAGGACTTGCATGTATTGAACAGGACAGCAACCGGCTGGCTGTTCAGAACCTGACTCAGGGACTGGCAACCAACAGTTCTGATATAAGGATTTTGTTGAAACGTGGAGAGGCTTATTACAACCTGGATGAGCTGGAACATGCAATTGCTGATTTTCAAAAAGCAAATGCTTTGCAGCCGGGTACGGCAAATCTCTGGCTTGCCCGATGTCATGCCCGGAATGGTGATGATGCGCAGGCAATCTCTTTTCTGGAAGAGCATCTTGAATCGGACTTCAGGTTACCTGAAACGCAAATCAAAAGGGATGCGGCGTTTGACGATCTGCAAATGACCGATGAATGGTTTATTTTGTGGCAGAAGGATTGGTATACTGCTGAGGAAGCAATATTGCAGGAAGCAGACTATTACATGGTCCGCAACCTTCCGGATGAAGCTTTGGCATCACTGGAAAGAGCCATTTCCAAAGGGATGATGGGAGCCGATTTGTTATTCATGCGAGGAAAGATCAACCTGCAGAAGGAAAATTATGCACCGGCGGTATCCGATCTCACTTCTGCCATTAACCTGGATAAAAACAATGTGGAGTACTATAAATACAGAGGTTTGGCCAATCTGGGGGCCAAACGGCATAAAGAAGCTGCTGAAGATTTTACACAGGTATTGAGCAATGAACCCGGGCACTTTGATATCTATCTTGCACGGGCTGAAGCCTATGCCGGTTTGCAGTCGTACGGGCAGTCAGTGAAGGATGTATCAACGTATCTCAATTATTTCGGTTCGGATCAGTCAGCTCTATTCCAGTGCGGAGAATATCTTTTCCAGAATGGAGATTATATCAATGCATTGAAATACTTCAACATGAACATGCAGGATGATCCTGAGAATGCAGCTTATTTCAAGGCCAGGGGAAAGACGTATACAATGACCCGCACCTATCAGTATGCCATTTATGACCTGAGTATGTCGCTCGACCTGGATCCTGCGGACGGGGAGACCTGGTACTATCTGGGGATAGCCAGACTTGAAACGGGTGACCGGACCGCAGCCTGCTCTGATTTCGAAAAAGCCCTGAGGGCAGGTGAGACCAAAGCATTAAGATATATCATTGATCATTGTCAGTAATTATATATTTTCCCGCACGCTTCCCAGAAATTCGCGCATTTTCTGAAAGTCTTTGGATCTGATGATTTCTTCCAGGTATTCCAGTTTGTCACCGATCTTTTCAAGTTGTTCCAGTGCAAAGGGACTGAACATGATCTCGGAAAGCAGAAAGTCGTCTTCTGTAAGCAATCCTTTTGCGATCTCATGGTGTTTCCGGAAAGTGGTACCCGGAGCTTCCTGCTTTTTCATGCATGAAGCAAAGACCAGTGTGGAGGCAAAGGGTGTCGCCAGCGAATAGGCGATGGTCTGGTCATGTTCTAAAAATGAATAATCGAAGATATTCAAGTTGAATGACTTATAAAAATTCCTGAAAAATGCTTTGCCTTCTTCGTCGGATTCCTTGATGATGACGGCGCTTTGTCCGGCCAGATCTCTGACATTTGCGAATGTGGGACCGAACATCGGATGTGTGGAAACGAACCTGCGTCCGGTCTCCTGGTAAAATGCATACAGTCCGTTCTTCACAGAAGTAATGTCAGCCAGGATGCAGTCTTCTTTCAGGTATGGCAACAGCTCATGGAATACAACCCTGGTTTTTTCCAGGTTCACCGCATTAATGACCAGATCCGGTTCGTAATCACGGATCTCGTCATACGATATAAGTTTTTGTGTGTTGAACAGATACCTCATGCGGGTAAGATCGCTGTCAAAGGCAGCAACATCATAATCGAGGCATAATGATTCAATCAACCAGGATCCCATTTTACCCGCTCCGGCTACCAGTATTTTCATTGTAAGTTTGTTAAATATTATATTTCCTGAATTTTCATGATGAATTCATTGAGCTTTGAGTATTTGATCTGGCCGGGTGCCGTTTCTTCACCCTCATCAAGTGAAGCAAAGGTAAATTCAGCACCCAGAAAGGGTGCAACGATCCGGCTTATTTTACCAAGTTGACCCATCCCGATTGCCACCAGTCGTCCCGGTGCTTCGTACAGGGAAAGGATCTTTGAATTGTCGCGGTTATAATTCACCATGGTTGCAATCTTGACGACGTTAGCGCCCATGGCAAAACTTTCCTCCATGATCTTTTTGAGATCATAAAGGGAAGGAGTGCATTCAAAATTGTGATAGGATATCATCACGTCACAATGATACTCACGGGCATACTCCATCAGGTCGTTCCGGTATGCGACTGGCGATTCGTACTCGATGTCAACAAAGGAGGCGCCGGATCTTATTGCTGTTTTCAGTTTTTGAGTGCGTTGCTGATCATTGAATTTACAGGTCCTGCATGTGGCAATGAGTTTCTTTTTCAGGGAAAATACCCGTTCAATTTCCACATCGGAAAATTTCGTTAAATCAAGCCGTATCTCGGCAATCTCAATCTTTTCGAGATATGACATACATTTTTCAATGTTCTGTTCACCAATGCTAACACATATCATTCAGCAGTTCTTTTAATTGATTATATTGTATCTTATAAGTAAAAGCATGTCCGATTTCATCGAGCAGTACCATGTTTATGAAATCCCCTTCCCGTTTTTTGTCTTTTTTCATGGCTTCGATCATTTTATCCGGACTCAAATCCAGTTTGACGGGCAACATGAAATTTTTGAGG
>JAFGPB010000100.1 GCA_016926205.1 Bacteroidales bacterium | reverse complement strand
CTTTCATTCTATACCATGCTTTCCATTGTACCTGTTCTGGCAATGGTCTTTGGCATTTCCCAGGGCTTCGGCTTTAAGGAATTCCTGGTCAATTCCATTCACGAACATTTTCAGGAGCAACAGGAGCTGGTTACCCTGCTCCTGGGATTTGTGGAGAATTACCTGGACAGGTTCAGCGGCGGTTTCATCACCGCAATCGGTCTGATTATCCTGTTTTGGTCGGTTATGAAAGTACTGGGCAATATTGAAAGCTCATTCAACAACATCTGGCAGATCAAGAAATCACGGATGTTCACAAGGAAATTCACCGATTATATCTCTCTGCTGGTCATTGCTCCCGTGTTGCTTTTGGTGACGCTCAGCTTTAATGTTTCCCAAATACCGGGGGTATCGGAGGATATTGCCTTTCTGCATTACCTTGACAGCTTTCTGAAGCTGATGGTCAGGTTCTTTTCGTACACTCTGATCTGGTTTGTTTTCACGCTTTTGTACATCCTCATTCCGAATACAAAGGTGAAGTTTCTGCCGGCGATGATTGCGGGAATCATTGCAGGAACCATGTTCCAGCTGTTGCAGTGGGGTTATGTGAATTTCCAGTCCCTGCTGACAGGTTACAGCGCAATCTACGGAACCTTCGCGGCAATACCCCTGTTCATGATGTGGCTTGAACTAAGCTGGCTCATCGTTTTACTGGGTGCAGAAATATCTTTTGCATACCAGAATGTTGAACATTATGAACAGGAGGCTGAGGGTGTCGATATAAGCCAGAAGCAGCGGAAGATACTGACCCTGCTGGTGACAAAAACCATTGTGAAAAACTTCACGGCGGGCAAACCTCCGATGAAGGCGGCTGAAATTGCCGGCCAGCATGGCATACCGGTCAGACTGGTAAGGGAAATCATATATGATCTGATCAACTGTGGCATCATCAACGAGACTTTGACAGGTAATGTACGTGAGATTGCTTATCAACCGGCTGTTGATCCTTCCGGAATCAGTGTCAGTTTTGTGATCGACAGTCTTGATAAACAGGGTCACCAGACAATATTCAGCAAGGACATAAAAGAGCTTGGCGACCTGAGCGCGATTGTGGAAAACTTTTATCAGGACCTTCAAAAATCTCCCGGAAATGTTTTGCTCAGGAATTTGTAAAGATGGGTCAGGAAAAAAAATCTTTGTTTTATCATGAATATGTATTACTTTTGCATCCGAAAATTATAAATATGAAAGAACGGTTTCCGCATAATCACAACCATCGGCCGTGATCACCATGATGGGTCAGTATTTGATGAATCAATGAATTTTTCTGAGGTTTGCGATGCTGCAAACCTCTTTTATTTTATATCGCACGGATGACAAGGAAACCGTGAAAAAACATAAATTAAATCATATATGATCGGCCTGGAGTCAAAACAGGAACATCTCAGAATCGCCATCCAGAAGGAAGGAAGGCTGAGCGACCGTTCCCTTGAATTGATCAGGGAATCCGGGATATATCATGTGCAGGATAACAAGAGAAAACTTGTTTCAAGGGGTGAGAATTTCCCGGTTGAAATTTTGTATTTGCGGGATGATGATATTCCTCAGTATGTTGCTGATGAAGTGGCAGATATCGGTATCGTAGGAGAGAATGTCGTCATGGAAAAGGGGAAGAATGTTGAAATCGTGGAACGGCTCGGATTTGCGCGTTGCAGAGTATCACTCGCCATACCGCAGTCGGAAATGTATCGCGGTCCGGATTATTTCAGAGGGAAACGGATTGCCACTTCATTTCCGCGAATTCTTCAGAAGTATCTGGACGAGCAATCCATTCAGGCGGAGATCCATGAGATCAGCGGTTCTGTGGAAATCGCACCCGGGATCGGTCTGGCAGACGCCATTCTTGATGTTGTCAGCACAGGCAGTACCCTGATACACAACAGGCTCAAAGAAGTTGAGGTAGTCACCCGGTCTGAAGCGGTAATCATTGCGTCACCCGGGACGGGTCCTGCCAAAAGAAAGATACTGAACGACCTGTTGTTCAGGTTTCAGGCCGTACAACGGTCAAAAAACAACAGGTACATACTCCTGAACGCACCCAATGAAAATCTGGAGCAGATCGTGAGCCTGCTTCCCGGCATGAAAAGTCCCACCATCATGCCTTTGCATGAAAAAGGCTGGAGCTCATTGCATTCCGTAGTCAATGAAGATGCGTTCTGGGACATCATTGAAAAGCTGAAAAAACTTGGAGCTCAAGGAATACTGGTAATACCCATTGAAAAAATGATCCTGTAACAATCATTCGGATGAAAATTATACGCTTCCCTCATAAGAAAACATGGACGGAACTCATAAAGCGTCCCGTCTTTGACAGCCGGTCGGTTGACAAAACGGTTATTCCGGTCCTTGAAGCGGTAAAGCATCAAGGTGACCGGGCAGTGCTTGAATATACACGACAGTTTGACGATACAGAACTCGATTCCCTTGTTGTTGATGAAAATGAAATCGTTCAGGCTGAAAAGGAAACAGACGGTGAGCTCAGAAAATCCATTGAACTGGCGATCCGGAACATTGAAAAATTTCACGGGTCACAGAAGACAGGCGTTGAAAAGATTGAAATCATGCCGGGTGTTGTATGCTGGCAAAAACCGGTCCCCATCGAAAAAGTCGGTTTGTATATACCGGGAGGTTCAGCACCACTTTTTTCAACGGTTCTGATGCTGGCTATACCGGCCCGCATTGCCGGATGTTCCGAAGTCGTTCTGTGCACTCCTCCGGGTAAGGATGGCAGGGTCCATCCTGCGATCCTCTTTGCAGCAAAAGCAACCGGTGTCACACGGATTTTCAGGGTTGGTGGTGTACAGGCGATCGCTGCCATGGCATACGGTACAGCATCGATCCCGAAGGTTTACAAGATCTTCGGTCCGGGAAATCAGTATGTGACGGCTGCAAAACAGCTGGTTTCCCGTGAAAATGTGGCAATTGACATGCCTGCCGGACCTTCGGAACTTGCCGTAATGGCAGACGGGCGGGCTGATCCTTCATTTGTGGCCTCCGACCTTTTGTCACAGGCAGAACACGGAGCCGACAGCCAGGTACTGCTGATTACATCAAGTCCGGGTCTGATTGACCGGGTGATTCCGGAAATCAACAGGCAGATGGAACTTCTGCCCAGAAAGGACATTGCCAGGAAATCTCTGGAGCACAGCAGACTGATATTGATGCGCAACAGCAGGGAAATGGTCGGCCTGGTCAATGAATATGCCCCCGAACATCTGATCATATCAACGGCTGATGCTGCATCGCTTGCGGAACATATCGTGAATGCAGGTTCAGTGTTCATCGGGGATTATACACCTGAAAGTGCAGGGGATTATCTTTCAGGTACAAACCACACACTGCCCACAAACGGATATGCGCGGATGTACAATGGTGTGAACCTGGATGACTTCGTAAAGAAGATCACCTTCCAGCACATCACGCATGAAGGTCTGGCAAAGATCGGTCCGGCCATCATGAAGATGGCGGCAACGGAGAAACTGAATGCACACCGGAATGCAGTCGGCCTGCGGTTGAAGGGACTTTTAAAGAATGACGCAAATGTTTGATATTCATTCATTACTGAGAAAGAACATTCGTTCGCTTACACCCTATTCAAGTGCAAGGGACGAATATGCCGGTGGCGATGCAATTTTGCTGGATGCCAATGAGAATCCTTTCAATGATCCTTATAACAGGTATCCGGATCCGCATCAGCAGAAACTAAAAAGCAGAATCGCAGCCCTGAAATCCGTGAAACCCGGGAATGTATTTATCGGAAACGGTAGCGATGAAGCGATCGATTTGCTGATCAGGGCATTTTGTGAGCCGCGTGTGGATAATATTATCAGTATCAGTCCCACATACGGGATGTACAGAGTCTGTGCCGACATCAATGATGTAGCGTACAGACCGGCTTTGCTGACTCCGGACCGCCAGCTTGATATTCTGTCCATTCAGGAACTGACCGATGAGAACAGCAAGCTCCTTTTCCTGTGCTCGCCTAACAATCCCACATCAAACAGTTTTCGCAGGGATGACATGAAATATCTGATCCGGACATTTGAGGGGATTGTTGTGCTGGATGAAGCCTATATCGATTTTTCAGTTGAGGCAACTTTTCTGCGTGAACTGAACAGCTTTCCCAACCTTGTGATCTTGCAGACATTGAGCAAGGCCTGGGGTATGGCGGGCATCAGACTGGGAATGGCTTTTGCGGATGAAGCGGTCATCGGGGTACTGGATCGCATCAAATACCCGTACAATAT
Organism: Bacteroidales bacterium; assembly: GCA_016926205.1. GTDB lineage: Bacteria > Bacteroidota > Bacteroidia > Bacteroidales > UBA10428 > UBA5072. The sequence continues at coordinate 19,234 of JAFGPB010000100.1, read as the reverse complement.
CAATGCGCTCACGCAGCAAATGGCTCTCGAAGGGATTGGCGATGAAGCCCGGAAACAGGAATGGGTAAGGATCATTCTGAAAGAACGGGCATCGCTGGGACAAAAGCTTCTTGGTTTGAATATTGTCAGGGATGTGCTTCCGAGTGACGCAAATTTTCTGATGGTACGTTTTGAAAACCCTCAGGGCGTATTCAGATATCTCACGGACCATAAGATTATTGTTCGCGATCGGTCAGGGGTTGAGCTTTGCGAAGGTTTTCTCAGGATCACGATCGGTACAGCAGATGAGAACATGATGCTCATGGAAGCGCTCAGCAGGTATAACCCATTGGATTATAAAACAGACCCATAACAAATACAGCGAGATGAAAAGAGTTCTTTTTATTGACCGGGACGGTACGTTGATCCGTGAACCTCAGCCTGACCGTCAGGTTGACTCCCTGGAGAAGCTGGAATTCATGCCGGCGGTCTTTCGCAGCCTTTATTACATCGTCAGCAACCTGGATTATCAGCTGGTCATGGTGACCAACCAGGACGGCCTGGGTACAGATTCCTTTCCGGAAGAGCAATTCAACAAAGTGCAGCAAAAAATGCTCACGGCATTTGAGAATGAAGGCATCGTATTTGATGATATCCTGATTGACCGCGGCCTTCCGGCTGACCGGTCTGCTTCGGGGAAACCCGCAACGGGATTGCTGACCGGATATATGAATGCAGACTATGATTTGAAAAATTCCTTTGTGATCGGTGACCGGATGACAGATCTTGAACTTGCCGGAAATCTCGGCACAAAAGCAATTCTTTACAGTTCACGGATTACTGATCAGGAAGTGGAGAAGGCCGGACTCCGGCCGATCTGCAGCCTGATCACGGACAGCTGGGAGAGGGTTGTTGAAGTGGTTGCCCTTGGCATTCGTTCGGTCTCCCGCGAAAGGATCACAAATGAGTCACATATCAGGATCGATCTGGACCTGGACGGCAAAGGGGAGGACCGCATTTCGACCGGACTCGGTTTCTTTGACCACCTGCTGAGCCAGCTCAGCAGGCATTCGGGTGTCACCATGCATCTGGAGGCGAAGGGCGACCTGCACGTCGATGAGCATCATACCATTGAAGATACTGCCATTGCTATTGGTGAGGCTTTTCATAAGGCACTGGGCGAGAAAAGAGGGATGGAGCGGTATGGATTTGTTTTGCCGATGGATGATTGTATGGCTCAGGTATTGATTGATTTCGGAGGAAGATCATGGCTGACCTGGAATGTGGCATTCAAAAGGGAAAAGATCGGGGAGATGCCAACGGAGATGTTCATGCATTTTTTTAAATCCTTTGCAGATGCGGCAAAATGCAACCTGCAGATCACTGCTGAAGGTGATAACGAGCACCACAAGATCGAATCGGTATTCAAGGCAACTGCCAGGGCCATTAGAATGGCCATCAAAAGGAATCCTTTTGAATACAGGCTTCCGACAACCAAGGGAACGCTATAGATCCAACAGACATGATAATGATATCAAATACATGAACAACGGTAAAAAGGATTCGGCCATACTTCTGATGCATTGTCCCGACCGGAAAGGTATCGTTGCGGATGTCACAGAGTTCCTCAACAACAACAACGGGAACATCATTACCCTGGATGAGCATGTCGACCGGCTGGCAAATGTTTTTTTCATGCGTATCGAATGGGAACTAGACAGCTTTATGATCCCCAGGGAAAAAATCGCGGATTTCTTTGAGATCCTGATCGCGGGAAAATATCAAATGACCTGGAATATTTATTTCAGCAACCAGCGGCCCCGTATGGCCATTTATGTATCGAAACTGTCGCATTGCCTTTATGATATTCTTTCCCGGGTCTATGCAGGAGAATGGGAAGTGGAACTTCCCCTGATCATCAGCAACCACGATCTGCTCAGTCCGGTTGCCCGACAATTCGGGATACCCTTCCATGTGTTCCGAAAGAACCAGGAGAATAAACAGGAAATGGAAACACAGGAGCTCGGGCTACTGCAGCGGGAAAAAATAAATTTCATTGTTCTTGCAAGGTACATGCAGGTTTTGAGTGAACAGTTCATCAGTCATTTTCCCAACAAGATCATTAACATACATCATTCCTTCCTGCCTGCTTTCCCCGGCGCAAAACCTTATCATATGGCTTATGAACGGGGGGTTAAGATCATCGGGGCAACCAGTCATTATGTCACGGGTGAGCTTGATGCAGGACCGATTATTGATCAGGATGTGGTAAGGATAACACACCGTGACCACGTGGATAAAATGATCATGAAGGGCAAGGATGTGGAAAAGCTGGTACTGTCCAGGGCAATACTGATGCATCTGCAGCGTCGTACACTGGTATATGGCAACCGGACCGTGGTTTTCAATTAGCGTCACGAGTGTCAGGTACCGGTCAGCATACATTCGATGAGTGATATGAAGGTAGCGATCATAAAATATAATGCGGGAAACATCATGTCGGTAGATTTTGCTATGCAGCGGCTTGGTGTTGAGTCAGTTGTAACCGATGACCAGAAACTGATAACATCGGCTGACAGGGTCATTTTTCCAGGGGTTGGTGAGGCAGGCACAACCATGAAATACCTCAGGGACCATAAACTGGACATGCTGATAAAGGGTCTCAGGCAGCCTGTTCTCGGGATATGTCTGGGATTGCAGCTTATGTGCAGCCACTCGGAAGAGGGGGACACAGAATGTCTGGGTATTTTCGGTGAAAAAGTGAAAAAATTCATTCACTGGACTGATGAAAGGGGTAAACATAAAGTGCCGCATATGGGGTGGAACAACATTTACGGTCTTCAGGAAGGGATTTTCAGCAAAGACATGGAGAACCAGTTTGTATATTTCGTGCATAGCTATTATGCAACAACCGGTGAACATACGGCCGCATCCTGTGATTATCCGGGTCCGTTCAGCGCTGCACTCAGAAAAGACAACTTCTTTGCCACCCAGTTTCATCCGGAAAAAAGCGGAGGTGTGGGAGCGCAGATCCTTAAAAACTTTATCGAACTATGATTGAGATCATTCCGGCAATTGATATTCTTGAAGGCAAGTGTGTAAGGCTTGAGCAGGGGAATTACCGTCTGAAGAAGGTCTATGAGGCGGATCCTTTGGATGCGGCGAAGAAGTTTGAGGCTCATGGCATCAGAAGGCTTCATGTGGTAGATCTGGATGGTGCCAGGATGAAACGCGTGGTGAACTGGAAAACTCTGGAAAGAATAGCGAACAGTACATCCCTGGTCATGGATTTTGGAGGCGGTATCAGAAAAACCGGGGATCTGAAGATTGTATATGAATGCGGTGTTGCGATTGCAGTGATTGGCAGTTTGGCTGTGACGTACAAAGAACTCTTCCTTGAATGGCTTGGATTGTACGGTCCGCAAAAACTGATACTGGGTGCGGATGTGAAGGAAGGGAAAATCGCCGTGTCAGCATGGGATGATATGACAGAACTCACATTGCTTCCTTTTCTGGATGAATACCTGCATGCCGGTGTTCAGCAGGTGCTGTGCACTGACATCTCGAGGGACGGCATGCTTCAGGGTCCGGCCACAGGTCTCTATAAGGAGGTCATGGACAATTTCCCCGGTATTCATCTGATCGCCAGCGGAGGAATATCATCCGTTGAGGACCTGCATATTCTTCAGGAATCAGGGATTCCAGGAGCAGTCATTGGCAAAGCATTGTACGAGGGTAAAATCGGGTTAAGGGATCTGAAACAATTTATATAATCTGTCTTGCTGGCAAAGAGAATCATACCGTGTCTGGATGTCCGCGACGGTCATACTGTAAAAGGGATCAAATTTGTTGATATCCGGCTTGTCGGTGATCCGGTCGAGCTTGGCGCTGCTTATGCGTTGCAGGGTGCAGATGAACTGGTGTTTCTCGACATCACGGCAAGTCACGAGGGTCGCAAAACTTTCGTCGGGCTTGTCAGGCGGATCGCATTGCACCTGAATATACCGTTTACCGTCGGAGGCGGAATCAGCGAACTGAATGATATTGAAGCATTGCTTTCAGCCGGGGCGGATAAGGTTTCCATTAATTCCGCCGCAATCCGGGATCCTGATCTGATCGATAAGATGGCACTGAATTTTGGAAGCCAGTTTGTGGTCGTTGCCATTGACGCATTCGAAAAAGACGGGAAATGGGAAGCCTATATAAACGGAGGCCGGATCCCGACAGGCAGGGAATTGTTCTCATGGGCAAAGGAGGCTGAGGATCGCGGTGCGGGAGAAATCCTTTTCACTTCCATGAACCATGACGGTACCAGGAATGGTTTTGCCTGCGGGACAATTGCAGAACTTTCGGATACGCTTTCCATTCCGGTCATCGCATCAGGCGGAGCCGGCACCATGGAACATTTCAGGGACGTGTTCACAGCCGGTAAGGCGGATGCAGGACTCGCGGCAAGCATATTTCATTACAACGAGATTTCGGTTCCGCAACTGAAAGCCTACCTTTATGCGCAAGGCATTTCTGTGAGGATCTGAACGGTAAATTAAATATACATCATGGAAAAAGTACAGCTGGATTTTCTGGCAAGGCTGCAGGATGTTATTGAGCAGCGCAGGAAGGACCTGCCTGAGCATTCATATACGGCTGAATTATTCAGGAAAGGGATCAGCAGGATCGCCAGGAAGATCGGGGAGGAGGCTGTGGAACTGATCATTGAAGCCGGTGAAGAAAATACCGAACTGTTGCTGAATGAAACGGCCGACCTCCTTTATCACATCATGGTATTGCTTGCAGCGAAAGGTGTAAGGATCGAAGATGTCGTAAGGAAATTGCAGGAACGCCACCGGTAAGGATCATGTGGACAGAAACCTGTCGAGTTTCAGAAACAGATCGCTTATGTTCAATGGTTTGGAGATATAGTCGTCGCATCCTGCCTGTATGCATTTTATATTGTCACCTTCCATGGCATACGCTGTCTGTGCAATGATCGGAACGGTCCTGTTGTAGCCCTTGAACAGCCGTGCAAGATCAAGTCCGTTTCTGTCGGGTAACTGAATATCCATCAATACCAGGTGGAAATGCTGATCGCCGGTGAAGATCTCGAGTGCTTCCGATGCGGTATATGCAAAGGCCATTTCAACATGCGTCAGTTTCAGCAGTTCGTGCATGAATCTGGCACTGGACCGGTCATCCTCAACGAGCAGGATTTTTTTCCCTTTCCAGTTGAAATTCCTGATTTCCTGGGGTTTTTCTTCTTCCGGCTGGTCCTGTTGCCCGTTTTTCCGTGGCAGCGTGAACAGGAAGGTGGATCCTTCACCCACTTTTGACTCAAGCCATATCTTTCCCCCCATGAGTTCCACAAAGGCTTTGCATATGGCTAGTCCCAGTCCGTTCCCCCCGAACTGCCTGACCAGTGAGGTGTCAATCTGGCTGAAACGTTCAAAAATGTTTCCGTGTTTTTCTTCGGCAATGCCGATGCCAGTGTCTGAGACATAAATCAGTACCCTGTCCTCGATAAACCTGTATCCGAATTCGATCTTGCCCTCACGGGTGAACTTCACGGCATTGTCCAGCAGGTTACCGATAATCTGTCTGAGGCGCAGCTCGTCCACCATAATGACATTTCCTGCATTTTCCTGAGGCTTTTCAACATTCAGGTTGATCCTGAATTTCTTTTCATCGATGACCTTCTGTGCATAATACATGTAAAGATCGTCAAACAGATGGTTCAGGTTGACATGGATTTCCTTGAGCTCGATCTGGTTGGCTTCGATCTTGGATATGTCCAGAATGTCATTGACGATCTGCAGCAAATGGTTGCACCTGCTTTTGATGATTCGGGTGTAACTGGATATTTCTTCCTGTGTGATTTCGGGATTTGACAGCAGTTCTGAAAAACCGATGATGGCATTCATCGGGGTTCTGATCTCATGGGACATATTGGTCAGAAAAGCAGTTTTCAGTCTGTCGGCTTCCTCAGCTTTCTGTCTTGACCGGATCAGCTCACGCTCCCTGTCCTTCTGCATATCGGATCCTTCTGGTGAACCGGAACGCCTTTCGATGAGATAAATGTACTTTGGTTTGTCAACAGGACCGGTCATCCGGGACAACCTGCAATCAAAGATCAGACCTTCTTTTGCAAACGAATAGGTAAAGTCGTTTTCTTTCCCTGATTTCAGGCTTTGGATTTTGCAAAAGTCACAGGGCATGTCAGATCCATGCAGCAGTTTATGACAATGGATCTCATGCAGTTCCTCCGGGGGACCATTGAATGTTTCTGAGGCAGCATCATTCATGCCTTCAACGTTCAGATCCCCGTTGATCATCAGGAGGCATACCCGGAAGTCAAGGCTTTGCTGATCCAATGTGCAGGGTTTGTGAATTTTGCGGCAAGTTATTAAAAAAACAAAACATATCACAACTATGCAACAGGATATCCTGTGATTTATCAACAAAGCCTTTTTTTCAGGTCAGAAAAAGCTAATTTTGGAAATTATAATGTCCTTGATATGAATCTGGAATCCTTATCACTGTTGAATTTTAAAAATTTCAACCAGGTTGAGATGGAATTGTCGCCAAGGATCAATTGTTTCGTGGGAGACAACGGGGTGGGAAAGACCAACATCCTGGACGCAATTCACTACCTGTGTCTCTGTAAAAGCTATTTTAATCCGATAGATACTCAGAACATCACACATGATGAGGAATTCTCGGTAATCCAGGGGGAATTTCTGCTTGGAGGGATTAAAAATGAAATTTATTGCAGCATTCAAAGGAACAAAAACAAGGTTTTCAAAAGAAACAAGAAGGAATATGAACGACTGGCACATCATATCGGATTGTTGCCGGTAGTGATGATATCACCGGAGGATTCCGTCCTGATCACGGAAGGCAGCGATGAACGCAGGAAATTCCTGAACAGTGTGATTTCACAGTATGACAAGGTCTATCTTGATGACAACATTGCCTACAACAAGCTGCTTGCTCAGCGCAATAAATTTCTGAAGGACATACAGGGATCCCGTCACTTCGACCGTGACATGCTGCAGGTATACAATGAAAAGATTGTCATTCCCGGGAACCGCATCCATCATATCCGAATGGAATTCACAAAAAAGCTGGTACCGATCTTCCGTTCCTATTACAACAATATTGCTCCAGGCGTTGAGGAGGTGGACCTGAAATACCAGTCACAACTGGAAAAATCTGATTTTCTGGAACTCCTGATACAAACCGTAGAAAAGGACATCATCATGCAATATACCACCACGGGTATTCATAAGGATGATATCATCCTGAAACTGAACGGACACCATATGAAAAAAACGGCATCACAGGGACAGCAAAAAACGTTTCTGGTAGCACTGAAACTGGCCCAGTTTGACTTCATCCGTGAAATGAACAATGTACGGCCGATATTGTTGCTGGATGATGTATTCGACAAGTTTGACGAATCACGGGTCAGGCAAATCATTAAAATAGTGACGGACAGTCATTTCGGTCAGATTTTCATTACCCATACGGATGAGCAGAAGATGAGATCGATACTGAATGACATGAACGCCGAATTTAAGATCTTCCGGATTACACATAAGGATATCCTAAACATATGAATTATACCGGCATTTCATGCGAAAAAGCTACACACAGAAAATTGATCTCGTCATCAGGGAGTTCCTCCGGGAAATACAGATCGACAGGAAACTGAAGGAAGTTCACCTGGTCTCGGAATGGGAGTCGCTGATGGGCAAAACAGTCGCTTCCCGGACCCGCAGCATTTACATCCGCAACAAAACGCTGTTTTTACACGTCACCTCATCCGTTCTGAAAAATGAACTGATCATGATGCGTCAGAATATTCTGGAACGGTTAAATGAAACAGCGGGAGAGAAGCTGGTCGAACGGATTGTGATCAGGTGATGTTGAAATTTTCTAAAAACTATGGTGGTTCGACCGGATCACGGCAGAATAAGTTCGTTAATTTTGGTAACGGTTTGGAAAATCATGTTGAAAAGGAACGATAAGCGGATCTGGCAGGATACTTCCACAATTTTCAGTCTATTAAGGAACGGTTCCAGGAAGATCACAATCATTACACACCTCGATCCTGATGGTGATGCGATCGGATCTTCCCTGGGGTTACTGAAAGTATTGCAGAATATGGGACACAGATGCCATGTGATCTCACCCAATGAGTACGCTGACTTTCTCAAGTGGATGCCCGGGAATGATGCCATCAGGATCTTCGATAAGGAACCCCGGAAGGCTGTACAGCTTCTGAACCAGGCCGAAATTATCGTTTCTGTTGATTTTAATACCGTGAGGAGAATCAAGCAGTTCACCGATATCGTGACGGCATCCGGTGCTTATAAGCTCCTGATCGATCATCATCCGGATCCTGAATCTTTCGCTGATTGCATTCTTTCGGATACATCCGCAAGTTCCACTGCGGAGATCGTTTATGAGTTCCTGAAACTTGGTGGTCTGGATCAATTCATGGATGCTGATTCAGCAGCCTGCCTTTTTACGGGTATCATGACCGATACGGGGTGTTTCAGTTACAATTCCTCAAAACCCGGAACTTACAGGGCGGTGGCTGAGCTGCTGGATTATGAGTTTGACAAGGATAGAATATACTCCATGGTTTATGATGATTTCACATGCAAGAGGATGAGACTGCTGGGCTTCTGTCTGAACAACAAAATGGAGGTTCTCCGGGAATATCGTACGGCATATATATGGCTTACAATGAAAGAATTGCAGGAATATGATTTTCAGGTTGGTGATACTGAGGGATTTGTAAATTACCCGTTGTCCATCAGCGGCATTCGGTTTTCAGCGTTTTTCATTGAAAAAAAAGATCACATTAAAGCATCCTTCCGTTCGAAAGGTGGTTTTCCCGTAAACCATTTTGCTGAAAAGTATTATAACGGGGGAGGCCATGTCAATGCTTCAGGAGGAGAATCCACCGACACAATGCGGGAAACCCTGGAACGTTTTAAAAAATTGGTGATCCTTCAGAAGGATCATTTGTCTGACGGTGAGATACAATGAAATACAAGAATATCATAGGGATGATGATCCTGGTCGGTATTTTTTTCACCTGTGGCAGGGAAAAGCAGAAAGGCCTGACAGAGGAAGCGTATGAAGATACAAAAAGAGCGCTGATCGGGGCAAACCGCATACTGGTCAGGAAAGACCGTGAGCGTATCAGATCTTTTTGTGAACGCAGGAAATGGGATGCGCAGGAGACAGAGACAGGTTTGTGGTATGAGGTTTATGAAAACGGCACAGGCCGGAATGCAGAAACAGGCATGGAGATCTCACTTGAGTATGAGCTCTCCCTACTGGACGGTACGGTGTGTTACAGTTCTGATTCCCTTGGACTAAAGAGCTTCAGGATCGGACAGGGAGGCGTTGAATCCGGACTCGAAGAAGGAGTATTGTTTTTGCGGGAAGGGGACCGGGCAAGGTTTATACTGCCTCCCCATCTTGCGCACGGATTGACCGGTGACAGGAATGCAATTCCGCCGCGGTCCATTCTTGTGTATGATGTGAAGGTGATCCGTCTGGATACGCTGGTCAGAAAGACGTATCCATAAACCGGAACGGGATTTTCCGGATTGAGCTGGGGTAAGCCTTTTGCTGAGGCATATATAAAACAGAAGAATAAGTTTACCATGCGGGTTCCCTGTAAGCAGGGACACTGAATGAGCAAACCCGAATCTATGAAAAAAAAGATGAATCCGAACAAAGATCTGGTAAAGGGTATGCTTTTTCCCTCTGCCGTTTTGCTCATGCTGACAGGATTTTCTTTCTGTTCAAGGCATCCGGGCTATAAACAGACAAAAAGCGGGATCTATTACCAGTTGCACAGGTTCGGTGAGGATACGGTAAAAATTGTGCCCGGTGATTATGTGGTCGTTGACCTGACCTGCATGACCATGGATGATTCGGTTTTTTTCGAGGGGACAAGACAGTTTCAGGTTAAGGAACCTGAATCCGGGGTTTCGGTTGATGAGTGTTTTCTGATGCTTTCAGAAGGAGATTGTGCAACTTTTATCATCAATACGGACAATTTTTCCGGACAGACCCTTCCGGGGGATATTCAGGTAGTATGGTCAGACATTGACCCTGCAAAGATCATGATAGATGTTATTGAGGTGCAGACTGAACATGAATTCCGGAAGGAACAGGAAGCTTTTCTCAACTGGATAGAGGATTTTGGCGATTATGAGAAGGTGGTCCTGAAACAGTATATTGCCGCTGAGGAAATCGATGCAGAACTGCTTTCATCAGGAATCTATTACTGCCTGATCAGGGAGGGAAACGGGAAAATGGTCGAAGCGGGCGATGTGGTTGAAGTCCATTATGAAGGACGCTTTCTGAACGGTAAAGTCTTCGATTCAACCGTGAAGCGCAACGAATCATTTCAGTTTGTATACGGAACGGATTACCAGTTGATAAAGGGACTCGAGGAAGGGATCGGAATGATGAGGGAAGGGGAGAAGTCACTGTTTCTTGTGCCCTCGGAAATGGCATTTGGTGCAACAGGTTCCGCGACTGGCATCATACCGCCCTATACATCTTTGATTTTTGAAGTTGAAATATTAAAAGTATCTTCGGCAGGTAAAATTTAACGCAACTTTTTCCGTTGATTTGCATCTGAGAAGAAGTGCTTCACTTTGAAATCCGAAAAAATGAGAAAGCACGGTAAATTTTTAGGGCTGTCCGTTTACGCAACTGTCATTTTGCTCCTCCTGCTGTCCGGTTGTGTGAGAAACGAATGGGAGGAGAAAGAAGAACGGGAAACTGAGGTCATTGAGAACTATCTGCGGGAGAACAGCATTACGGAAGAGGCCAAAACCGAAGGCGGTATATACTTTGTTGAAGAGATTTCCGGTACGGGGCGCTCACCGGAAAAAGACGATTATATCGTGATCAATTACGTGGGCAGGTATCTTGAAAACGGTGCCATTCATGAGACAAATTATGATTCCCTCAGGGACGATTGGGATGGATCGGTATATTATTCTCATCTGGTCTATGCTCCGCTTAAATTCAAATACGGATACAGTATTGCGGGAATCAATGAGGGAATCGGCATGATGAAGGAAGGCGGTAAAGCAAAGCTGATCATTCCGTCGGACAAAGGCTTTTATGACTTCAATCCCCTGGAATATGAGATCGAACTGATCAGGGTAATCAGGGATCCGGCTGCTTATGAAGATTCTGTGCTGATCACATATCTTTCAGAATCCGGATTTGATTCCACCATGCTGACCGGCGGAATTTTTTTCAGGGAGACTGTAACACCCGATCCCGATGATCAGCGTACAGTCCAGCAGAACGACACCATTCTGATCAGGTATACGGGTAGGTATGTTGTCGCCTATTCCGGTTCTTTAAATGATACCATCGTTTTTGATACGAATACAGACGAAATGCGTTCCCTGAAGCTCGTTTTCGGTAAAAATGAAGTGATCACAGGAACAATTCTGGGTATACCGGACGGACTTGCAGCAGCGTTGGACACGATGAGGCTCGGGACACACGCAACTGCTGTCCTGCCCTACGAAGAAGCCTTTGGTCATGACGGACTGTCCAGCGGGACATATGGTTATACGATCGTGCCCGGCTATCAGACGGTACTTTACCAGCTTGTTTTGGAAGACATCAGATCCCCGCTCGGGAAATAGATCCCTTTCAGGCCTGGAGGACAAAAACCGCCGGCTGTTGTCTGAGGTCAGGCGGATAGTTCTGCCATTCCCTGATCGTTCTGGTTTTGATCCATTCCGTTTCCATGGTGAGGTTTGCGGCAATACAGAGGCTGGTTCCGGACCGGCAGCTGCTGAGTATGGACCTGATCAGCTGGTTATTTCTGTAAGGAGTTTCGATGAAAACCTGTGCCTGGTTTTCCTGCGCTGATCGTTTCTCAAGAAACAAAATACGCCTGGTGCGTTCGTGTTCCTTGACCGGGAGGTAGCCGTTAAAGACAAAATGCTGTCCATTCAGTCCGGATGCCATCAGCGCAAGCAAAACAGATGAGGGACCTGCGAGGGGGATCACCCTGATATTCCTCCTGTGGGCTTCTTTTACCAGCTTAGATCCCGGATCCGCCACGGCCGGCACTCCGGCTTCCGAGAGCAGTCCGAGGTTGACCTGCCCCGTGGTTTCAAAGATCATAGGAATGCTTTGCAATTCGGTATGTTCATTCAATACGAAAAAATGCACGGATGAAATGGGCTTCTTGTATCCCGTACGGATCAGAAACCGCCTTGCAGTCCTTTCATTTTCAACTACAAAGTGATCCAGTGAATGAATGATTTCGACTACTTTCCCGGGCAGAACCATGTTGATATCGGAAGGCCCGAGAAAGGAAGGTATCAGATACAGGATTCCGCTGGCTGAATCAGTTGTTTCCATTGTTTTTCAGGTTTGTTATGTCCCGCAGGTGATGCTTATAAAAAGCCAGTGTTACCGATCCTGAAATCAGGACGGTAATGCCGGTAAGGATCAAGGCTGTTGCCAGATCAAGGGTATCCGATATCCACCCGAAAAAAGGTCCCAGAACAAAATAGAAAATACGGATCATGAAACTCCTGACAGACAAGACTGTAGCCCTTATCTCAGAAGGTGCGATCCTGTTGATGTATTCCTTTAGAACCGGAGTGGCAATTCCCCTGACAAAATAGAACACAAACAGAAATGCAATGGCCCAGGTACTAATTACCAGACCATTGACCAAAAAGATACCTGCAAGAAATACCAGTATCAGCAGATTGGTTTTTTGTGCCCCCAGTCTGGCATCACATCCAGAGGCTGCCAGAGAACCCAGACCTACAGTGATATTCAGCGCTGTCCACAGCACGCCATACAGATTGTGATCAAGGTTCACTTCAAAGAAAAAGATCTGTGCAAACCATGCCATGATCAACGTTGCAAAACCTATCAGGGATGAATACAGTATAATGTACCTCAGTACTCTGGTACCAATGATGTTCTTTTTCACTGAGTGCAGGAGGTCGCGGAAGCTGCGCGTCAGGGATCTGACATGCATGACTGGTTCCCTAAGCAGAAATGAGGCAGGAATACCCACGAATGCAATAATGGACTGGGCGACATAAGCATACCTCAGATTTGTAATTCCCAGGAACATGATGGCAGATACGGCCAGACCAGCGAATGATTCGGAGAAATTGCCCAGTGCCGAGAGTCTCCCTTCGTACCTCAGGTAACTCTTCTGCAATCCGTTTTCTGACAGGGTGTCATAAAGCATGGCAGAATCTGAACCACTGACAAAACTCACGCCGAATCCTATTACCATCTCAGCCAGCAAAAATCCCCAGAAACCTGCAGAAAAGGAATACAGTACAAATCCGGCAAAGTTCAGAATGGTCCCTGCCATGATGATGTTTTTCCTTCCCCACAAATCAGCGGCATAACCGGACGGGATCTCAGTCAGGCATATGATCAATGCGTGTATGGCCTGCAGACTGAAAAGCTGGAAGTTGTTCAGTCCGTTTTGCTCGTAAAAGAGTTTGACAATGGGCATGTACAGCATAAACCATTTGGAAAACCGAATGATGCCCAGGTTTATGATGGTATTGCGCGCCGTTTTATCCACAACATGTTTTAGTATTCAGCCCTGTACAACCGTGCAGGAAATACTGCGGTTCCTTCCGACGCGACAAGCATTGATCCGTTTTCTGACATGACCAGACTTTCTGCCTGTACTGCAAATGCGGAGGTGAAATCAATCCTCACGGCATCGCGAAGATGGGTAGGGCCGATGGTAAAATCCTGTATGATCCAGATGAAAGGGATGTAATTGCTGTAACCGAGGAGAATGAGCTGTTTCTGAGGATTAAGACAGGTTGCTCCTGTAATGAGTCCGGCACTGTCAAAACGTTCCCCGGGTCTGGCCAGGTATTCGCCTTCCTTTGCAGGAAGCGTGTAAACCACTGTTTCTTCCCTGATCCAGTCTTTTGTGAAAAGCAAAACGGAATCTTCCTGCACCACAAATGCTTCACAATCATATTGCGTGTGTTGTGGCAATGGTGTAAAGTCGGTCTGGTCGGCATAACTGAAATTAATGATCCCTGAAGGACGAATGCTGTCGGATGCCTGAATGTCTTCCTTGTCCAGGATGATAATTCTCAGATCTCTCCTGTTCCCTGAATTGTTTCCAAAATCCCCGATATAAAAATGGGATTCATCCTGTGTGATCTCTTCCCAGTCAATATTATCCGTATCAAGAATGTAAACCTGTCTTCTGATGCTGCCGAGCTTGGTATCAAAGCCATGAAGTATGGGTTCGTTTCCGCCGTCATTCACAAACCACAGGAGACCGTTAAATTCTGCCATGCCGGAATTTTCTGCCAAAACAGCCGGCAGTTCATGTGTAAGGATTAGCGTTCCTTCTGTCAGTTCATCGGAATTGCTGCAGGTCGGCAATATGGAAGCGATCAGAAAAGATGTAAGCAGTTTTTGCATGCTGGGTGTTTTGAATGATATCAACCGTACAATATTTGTGATGATATGATGATGCTAAAATACAGGTAAATATTTGAAAGTCCTTAAAAAATTTCAAGCTGAAAGCGAAGATTTATATATTTGCTGTAGATGAAAAATGACAATTGCAGGTAATGAAAAAATACCAGTGCCTGGTCTGTGGATACGTGTATGATCCGGTTGAAGGGGATCCCGACGGAGGGGTTTCCCCCGGAACGCCGTTTGAAGATATACCCGAAGACTGGCTGTGTCCCGTATGTGGTGTGACAAAAAAGGATTTTGAAGTAGTCGACTGATACGATGTCCTGTGACCGTGTTTCACATCCCAGGGTTGCGCGGGATCATTTTTTATCCGTACAGGGTCTTTCCTGATTCATACTTCTTCAGGATTTTCCTTCTCCGGTATATTTTTAAGAATATCAAGCAGAAGATCCCAGAATTTTACCGTCGTCTCAATGCTCACCCTTTCTGAAGGCGAATGCGCATCAAGGATGGTCGGACCGAATGAGATCATGTCCAGATAAGGATATTTTTCCAGGAACAACCCGCATTCCAGTCCTGCATGTATCGCTTTTACCGCTGGTTTGTTGCCAAACAGCCGCTCATAGCTTGTAACGGCCACATTCAGGATTTCTGAACCGGGATTGGGATTCCAGCCCGGATATTCGCCGGTATGCTCAACTTTCGCCCCGGTGAGCCTGAAAGTGCTTCGTACCGAATTTGCGATCAGCTGCCGGGCAGTGTCTGAAGAGCTGCGCTGGCTTGTAGTTATGACAATCTGATTTTCAGGTTTGAACTTAATGGATGCAAGATTTGTGGATGTTTCCACCAGATTCTCTATGTCCTTGTTCCATCCGATCACACCGTTGGGGCAGATATACAGTGCGTTCAGAAGCTTTTCCTGTATTTTTTTCTTCAACACCTTTCCGGGAAGCTCTGCCGGCGTGACCGCAATTTTCAGATCCGGCTCATCGACGAAATATTCCGCCATAAGTTTCTTCACATACTCCTGAACGTAATCAAGGAATACGTCAACATAGGTATCGGGGATCACAACGACTGCATAAGATTCCCTGGGTATCGCATTGTGAAGGTTACCGCCTTCAAAAACCGACAATCTGGCACCAAAGCGGTTTCTGATCTCCCACAATATCTGGTTCAGGATCTTGATTGAATTGCCCCGGTTCTTATGGATATCCGTTCCGGAATGTCCGCCCTGCAAACCGCTGACCTGGAGACGGTAAGCCTTTGACGGCTCGGGACTGTTCCTGACGTTGTACGTTATGGTTGCTGTGGTGCCGACACCACCTGCACTGCCAATGAAGATCTCGCCCTCGTCTTCGGAATCAAGGTTGAGCAGGATCCTGCTGTCGAAAAAGCCGCTTTCGAGTCCGTATGCCCCATACAATCCGGTTTCCTCATCCACGGTAAAAAGACATTCTACCGGTCCGTGTACAAGACCCGTATCATCCAGTACTGCCAGTTGTGCGGCAAGTCCGATTCCATTGTCCGCTCCCAGCGTGGTTCCTGCAGCTTTCACCCAGTCCCCCTCAACAAACGTCTCCAGAGGATCCTTGTCGAAATCATGGCTGCTGGAGCTCACTTTTTCACACACCATATCAAGGTGGCCCTGAAGGCATGTCATCTTCCTGTTTTCATATCCCTTTGCTGCCGGTTTCCTGATCAAAACATTCCCGGCTTTATCCTTAGCATGGTACAGCTTATGTTTTTCGGCAAAATCTGTAATATACCGTATGATTCTTTCCTCTTTTTTGGAAGCTCTCGGTATCTTTGTGATCTCATGGAAGTATTTCCAAACGGGCTCAGGTTTCAATCGGGATAAATCTGACATGATGCAATGTTTGTGTTTATATGTTGTCTCAAATATAGTTTTCATTAATTTAAATACCAACATGCCTGCCTAATTATATAAAATCTTTTATTTTCATACATTCGCATTTGTGAGAAATATTTTCCGCTCTGCGGTTGCTATATGATGGATCAGATCTTATGATTACAGTTGACCTGGTGTTGGTTTTTGTGGTGTTGCTGTTTATTCTTGTTTCCCTATATAAGAATTTAATTGGCATCTCGTTCACGTTCCTTATTGCGATCGTAACCCTGGGCATATTCGGTATTCTCACACCGGTCGAGATTATCAGCGGATTTGCCAACGAACAGGTCGCGGTAGTGATCATGATGCTGTTGTACAGTGATGTATTGCGAAAAACCAATATCATTGAATACAGTTTTGACCGTTTGTTCAGAAATGCAAGAAGCTACAGGGGATTTGTCAGTCGCATGGTGTTGACTGCAGCAGGTTTTTCCATGGTCCTGAACAATACACCCCTTGTGGCAGTCATGATGCCCTATATACACAGCTGGACAAAGCGCAACAATTTCAGTCCCTCCAAGTTCCTGATACCCTTGTCTTACGCTGCTATAATGGGCGGATCCGCGACGCTCATCGGAACCTCGACCAACCTGATCGTCAACAGTATGGTTGAGGAACAGACAATCATTCCCGGGATGGAAAGCCTTCAGATGTTTGATTTTATCTGGGTCGGTATTCCCATGATTTTCGTCGGCTGGATCTATCTGGTTTTGTTCGGAAATTTTTTGCTTCCCTCACGAAAACTGGTTCATGACGACTTCAAATCCCACTCACGGGAGTATATGGTGGAAGCAAAGGTCAGGTCCAATTCCCATCTGATCGGGAAAACACTCGGCGAGGCAGGCCTTTCCGACATCCAGGGTTTGATGCTGGTGGCAGTGTTGCGGAAGTCTTTCAGGATCACCGCCATTCAGGAAGATGTGGTACTGGAAAAAGGAGATATCCTCGTATTTGCGGGTGAGACCCGGAACATTGCAGAACTGATCACGACGAATTCCGGACTGGTGTTGCCGGAAGTGGGAATGCTCAGCAAGGTGAGACGGGCCAATGTAATTGAAGTCGTCGTCTCTCAGAATTCAAGCCTGATCAACAAGACGGTAAGGGATACGAACTTTCGGGGCAGATACGATGCTGCTATTATTTCCGTCCACCGGAACGGTGAAAAAATAGAGGAAACGCTTGGGAATGTCGTGCTGAAATCAGGTGATGTATTGCTCCTGTTCGCGGGAGAGAATTTTGTAAGCAGATCAAAAGACACCACGGACTTTTATTTTATTTCAAAGGTTACCGAGTACATCAAGCTCGACTGGTACAAGTCGGCAGTCATGATTACCGGCACCATTCTTGTCATTGCATTGGCAGCTATGAATGTCATCTCGTTGTTCATGGGACTGATCATGATGATCCTTGTCTCGATGGTATTTAAGATCACCAATCCGAAAGATATACCCAAAAACATCGACTACAATACTGCGATGGTGATCGTGCTCTCCCTTGCTCTGGGTACTGCCATGATGAAATCGGGCGCGGCAAATATTGTGGCCAATGGTGTGATTTCTGCCTTCATGCCGTTGGGAAAGACCGGAGTTCTGTTTGGTGTTTATCTGATCACCGGACTGCTGGCTGCTTATATTACCACCAAGGCTGCAGTGGCAATAGTCTTTCCGATAGCCATAAGTGTTGCGCAACAGCTCGGTGTGAGTCCCGAACCTTTTGTATTTGCTGTGGCTTATGCAGCAGCATGCACATTCATAACACCCCACGGATATGTAACCAACCTGATGGTATACGGATCTGGAGGTTATTCATTCAGGGACTTTATGAAAATAGGATTGCCCATCACCGTAATATACATGGTCGTTGCCGTCTTTATTCTGTCTGCAATATATTTTTAATAAGATACCGGCAACGATCCGTTCCATTCGTCTGCAACTGCACAGCAGCAAAAAACCGATGATCCGGTCAGCCTTCATTGAGCAGCTGTATCGTGTGGCAGGCGACCAAACCGGCTGTTTCAGTCCGGAGTCTGTATCTGCTTAATGTTACCGGCAAAAATCCATTTTCCAGAGCGAGCCGGATCTCCTCGGGAGAAAAATCACCTTCCGGACCGATCAGGACAATCGCATCAGAACCATGAACGTAGGTGTCCTTCAGCCATTTTTTTTCTCGGTTTTCGCAGTGCCCGATGAATTTCATTGCATCGGAGTGTTTTTCCCGTTCAATGAAATCTTCATAGGATACAAGCTCGTTCAATACGGGCATATTGGGGACAATTGCCTGTTTCATGGCAGAAATGATCAGTTTGTTCAGCCGGTCCGTTTTCACTACCCTGCGTTCGGACCGGCTGCAGATCAGGATTGTGATCGCATCAATACCCAATTCCACGGATTTCTCGAGAAACCACTCGAACCGGCTGATGTTTTTTGTAGGTGCAATGGCAATATGGAGGCTACAGGACGGATGGTCCGCATCCTGAGTGCTGATCTGCCGGACCACATCAAAGGCACATGCCTCCGGACGGTCTGAAATGATATCCGCTTCATACAGGTTTCCCCTGCCGTCCGTCACTCTGATACGGTCGCCTTTTTTATACCGGAGAACTTTAATGCAGTGCCGGGATTCATCAGGGGGCAATGTTCCTGTATTGTCAATGAAATCGGGACAATAGAATAAATTCATCATGGAATTGATCTGTAAAAAACGTCATGACAGCAAACAAGATTTCCGGGATTTTACTCCTCTTTCTCTCCTTCCTTTCTCTTTAATGTTTCAAGAATGGTTAAATCCCCGCAATTTTATTGCGGACACTTCAGTTTCTAAAAATTTTTTAGATTTACTGTATGGAAG
>JAFGPB010000003.1 GCA_016926205.1 Bacteroidales bacterium | reverse complement strand
GTTGCGCTTATACAGGTCTTTTTTAAATAATACGCCCTTTTCTTTATCACAAAGCGTATAATAAATGTTCTTTCGATATATATCACTCCATGAGAGAATGGTTCTGCTTTTGCATTAGGGTATTGTAAAAGTGAGGTTATTTATTGAAGAAAACATTGAAGAGATAAAAAGCCCCTATGAAAACTTGAAAATAAAGGATTAATCCGTAATTTTTTTATCAATGAGTTTTAGTCATTGAAAGAATTAATCATATGATATGGATATAATTATGAAAATATACTACTATACACCCAATTTTAGGGTTGTAGTGTGACAAAACGTACATCTATAAACAAGTTATGCGGCATTAAGAAATAATTAAACCAATAGCTAATAAAATGAGCCTCCGCAACAAAATATTCACTTATTATGAAAACAAAGCAATGTAAACTAGGCTTGGTTCTTTTGACAATTCTCATACCTATTATGGGTTTTTGTCAAGTTGAATTCGTTCACCAACAAGACGTTGTATATGGCTATAAAGATGGGATGGCTCTTGTGATGGACATTTATTCTCCTTCGAAGATGGCAAACAAGGGTGGTATTATAGTAGTTATGGCAGGGGGAATGACATCCAGCCCTTCTTGGTCACATGAAGCAGGGAGACGTCCGGATATTCAAAACCTATTGAATGCAGGTTATGTTGTATTTGCTACTGCACATAGCAGTCAGCCAAAATACACTGTTGATGAAAGTAGTACTGATATCCCTCGCGCCGTAAGGTTTATTCGATATAATGCCGAACGATTTGGTATTAATCCAGATCGTATAGGCTTAATGGGTTATTCATCCGGTGGTCATGTTACTCTAATGTCTGCCACTTCTCCTCCACCAGGCAATCAGGAGTCTGATGATCCTGTCGATCATGAATCATCAAAAGTTCTAGCAGCAGTTGCATATTATCCATCATCAGATCTTCTGAATTTTGGTCAAGCAAACACTACAATCTTGGAGCATTTCAATGCTGTTGGCTTTAATCTCGATGCTGCCTTTGATTTTCATAGATGGGATAATGAAACTCTTCGATTTGAAAGA
This sequence comes from Bacteroidales bacterium, assembly GCA_016926205.1. Taxonomy (GTDB): domain Bacteria; phylum Bacteroidota; class Bacteroidia; order Bacteroidales; family UBA10428; genus UBA5072. The sequence continues at coordinate 40,706 of JAFGPB010000003.1, read as the reverse complement.
ATTGAAAATCTTGAAACAATAAGAGAGTATTATATAAAGAACTCGGCAATTAATTTTGTTTCAGATGATGATCCCCCGATTTTAATTATACATGGGAGTGACGATAAGTTGGTACCAGTTCAGCAATCGAAGCTAATTATTGACAAATTACAAGAACATGGAGTTAAATGTAAGTTGCTTGAAGTACAAGGAAAAGGACATGGAAACATTTATGGATGGGATGAACCATCAGAAAATGAGTACAATGAAGTAATAGCTTGGTTCAATCAGTTCCTTCATTAATTTGAAGCAATAACTGAAAAACAAACGCCGCATAACATTGTATAAAAGCCATTCAAACGGCTTTTATACTTGACCGTTAAGTGTCATGCAATAAGGTCACTTGAGTATTTAATAGAGGTGGTTTTCAGGGATTGCTTATTATAGCCAAAGTGCTTTTTTCTGATCGTTCAGCTTATGGGCTCCACGCTGGCAAAATACTGTTCCGGTTTTGTAACAGGAAAAATACAAAACCGGGCCATGACAGATTTCTCAAGCGCCCCACGAGCCTCCCTACCGAAGGTTGCTTCGAGGCTGGACTATTAATAAAATCTCTACAAGCATCAGTGAAATCTGTAACCTAACATTTAATTGTGTGGCTGCAATATAAAAAATGATTGCTGTCGTTCGTGGAGGTATAGAATAACTATGTTGAGAGGGGGTATTGTCTGGAATCGAAAGTGGTTTTGCGAACCCACCCCCTTGTAAATCCAAGATTAAATCGCAGAAATTAATCCTCAGATTAGGGAATCGGGCATTCCTATAAACGCAAGTGGTATGAAAATCGTATGTAAATAAAAAACCACCTACAGGATTTACCATTGTAAGCGGTTTGTTATCAAGTGACCCCGGCGGGACTCAAACCCACAACCTTCTGATCCGTAGTCAGATGCTCTATTCAATTAAGCTACGGGGCCGATTGGGTGTGTGTGTGAGTATTTGAGTGTGGGTGTGGGTGTGGGTGTGGGTGTGAATGAGCATGGGTATTTGGGTGTGTGTGTGAGTGTGAGTATTTGAGTGTGGGTGTGGGTGTGGGTGTGGGTGTGAAACGAGTGAGAATTTAGGGTGATGAGGAGAGAATGAGCAGTGAGCGCTGGGTGAAGCATTTACATGTAAGTGGGACTGCAAATATAGGAAAATATATTTTTACTAATGGAATTTGTTTTCTCTCATAACCTGTATCTAATCGTCATAAACGTGCTATTGGTTCCCGTTGCCAGAAGCAGTAAGCAATCTGTTTGTGTTATTCATTTTGTCAGGAATTTATAGATTTCAGCAATCTATTCTTAACACGTTGTAAAACAGGTCCCAGACCATTCATTTTTTTTGTTATTAGCAGGACTGTTCTGTCGTCCATTGATTTCAGGTAAATGTTATTTTCGTTATCATGAAATGGAATTTCTTTTATTGATATACCACAATCTGTGACATCAATGCAATCGAGAATTGTGCATTCCTTTCCCGAATATCTGTAAGCTGCATCAGATTCCGAGGTACTTGCTGCTTTTATTATCTGATCCATTTCTTTGAACGTATTTTTTTCTGAAATGTAGCATTGTTCTTTATTAAACGCAGGTTCATATGAACCGAGCGCAATATTATTGTTTTTCAAAACGTATCTGCAATGATTCTTAAGTTTGTAAATCAATCTTACAAATAATCTCGCCCCTAAAGCATACAAATATTGTTTCAGGATTTTTACTGTTTCGAAGCCTGACAGCTGGATTTCATATTGCTCAATGATGGGTCCGGCATCAATTTCTTTTGTGATAAAATGAAAAGTTATCCCTGCTTTGGATTGGTTGTTTAATATGTTCCAGTTGATTGGTGTTGCACCTCTGTTTACAGGAAGTAAAGATGGATGAAAATTGATGCAGCCAAATTTGGATGCTTTGAAGATTTTCGCTTGTAATATTCTGAAAGTAAATACAAAAATATAATCAAGTTCCATATCGTGAATTCTTTTTGCAAACACATCGCTGTTAACTCTGTGTGAAGGCCAGATGGGAATCGAATGTTTCTTTGCCAGATAATATGACTGGTACTTTATTTTGATTTGGTTCCAGTATAGAATATACTTCAGAAGGAGTATACATTTCTTAATTATATATTTTATCGGATTTCTGTTTTCACAATGAAACGGACCATCAGTCACGATCAAACTGGGTATCAATTTTGCTTTGATCAGTTCATTGACAAAAGTATTCTCCCATCCTGAATTTGTCATAACAATAAATTTCATTTCCATTGTTTTTAATGTGTTTCTGTTTTATGGATCCATAAACGGGGAAACATTTGACCCCTTATATTCTAGAATATTGAATTAGAATGACTTTACTTTTCAAAACTATTAAAAATCCAAGAGTTGTGATTCAGTTAAAAAAATTATTTGCTTTTAATTACAAATGCAATTGCTTTGTGCAGCAAGGCTGCAACTTACACTCAGGAATACAGCTGAATCATGCTTGCCCTAATGGGTCCGTCAGAGTCAGGATAAATCCGGAACAGCCAATCCGGGATTACTCATTCAGTAAAACCGGTTCCCCAAGTCCCAGTTCAATGAGCTGATCGAGCTGGGTCTCCGCATCGCCGACTATCAGGTATATCATACGATCGGTTTCCAGGTAATGATCAGCCAGGCGCTTCATTTTTTCAAGGGTCATCGATCGTACAATATCTTCTTCCTTTTTGACATAGTCGAAAGGAAAATCGTATTTACTGATCGTCTGCAGCATACCTGTCAGTGATTCCAGTGTTTCAAACCTCCTGGCATTTGAACGGATCAATGAATTCTTTGTGAACAACAGATCGTCTTCGGATACTTCCTCCTTGTAATTTTTTATAAGATCCCTGAAGATTTCAATGGACTCAAGTGTAGTGCCGGATTGTACACTGGCATTGGCAATGAATGTGCCCACTCCTTTCCTTCCTGAAAAACTGGAATAGGCACCATAGGTGTAGCCTTTTTCTTCACGGAGAACCATAAAGAGTCTCCCGTTGGGTCCGCCACCAAGCTGATAATTCATGATATAAGCCGGGTAATAATCCGGATCATCCCTTCCAATGGAGAGGTGTCCGATATAGATTACGGACTGTCTGGAACCGGGCATGTCATAAAAAAATACCCGTGATTGTTTTGCAGGAACGGGATCTTCATAATCAGGGTATTCAACATCCCGTGCCTTCCAGAGGGATTCCAGTTCTTTCAACGATTCAACAACCTGTTGTCTGGACACATCCCCGGCGATATGGAATGTTGAAACGGAGGGGGAAAAATATTTGTCGTAGAAATTTTTCAGATCATCAAGGGTAATCTTTGAAACCGACTCAATGGTGCCCAGGGAGTAATGGCCGAATATATGATCGGCGCCGTAAACCAGCTTATTGAATTCCCTTGAGGCGATAAATGAAGGATTGGCTTCGTACCGGATCAAATAATTGATGTTCTGGTTTTTCTTCAGCTCAAACTGTTCCTCGTCCCAACGTGGTTCAAGCAGGATTTCGCGCATGATATCCATTGTCTTTTCCAGGTTTCTGGCAAGTGTGGAACCTGATATGACAATTTCTTCCGCAGAAGTGTACATGCTGATGGTCGCCCCCAGCAATTCAATTTCCTCCTCGAGTTCTTCAGGTGTTTTTGTTCTTGTACCCTCCATCATGATGTCCGTCATCATGTTGGCAACTCCGATCTGATCGAGTATGTCAGCTCTGAAACCGCCATCGATGACAAGAGTGAAAGATACGACTGGCAGTTCCTGCTGTTCAATACCATAAACATCCAGCCCGTTGGACAATGTTGTTGTCCAGATTTCCGGAATTGTAAGAAGGGGGTCGGGAACCAGAGGAGGTTCTTTACTGCGGTCAATTATTGATGGCGTCCTTCTGATTTCTGTTTGCTGTTCATCGGTGACCTGAGCCACGCCTGCAGCATTCAGAATGTCTTCCTCAATTACATCTGCCCTGACGGAGTTTTCAGCGGCAAGGTCAGCCCGGCCTTTGGGAACAAAACTTGTGGTCACACAGGGACTGTCCTTTATGTATTTTTCATAAACGCGGAGCACGTCATCTGTTGTTACAGCCTGGATCTTTTTGATATCTTCTTCAATGTAGCCAGGATCTCCCATAAAAGCATTATACTGAGCCAGCGAGAACGACTTGTTTAATACACTGCTCAGCCCACTGTAAAAACTCATTTCCAGTCCCGCTTTGATCCTTTCGAGATCGGTTTCCGTGATCCCTTCCTCTTCAAAAATCCTGAACGATTCCATGACGCCATTTTCCAGATCTTTCAGACTGAATCCCTCATTGGCTGTCAGAACGATATTAAATGTCCCTGCCAGTTCCAGACTGCTCTGGTATACCGATACACCGGATGTCATTCTGGTATCCCTGACCAGATGTTTGTACATGGGTGATTTCCTGGTCCCTGAAAGGATCTGCCCCAGAAAACTCAGTGCATAGTCATCATCAGAAAATGAATGTACGGTTGGCCATACCATTCGTAACTGGGGCTGTGTGGCGAAATTATCCTCATGAAAAAGCCTTACGGCTGAATGGAGGGTGACATTCATGGGTTGCCTGTCCTCTACCGGCTGACGGGGTTTAATCTCAGCAAAATATTTTTCCACGAATGCCCTGGCCTCATTGTTATCGAAATCACCTGCAATGACCAGTGTTGCATTGTTGGGCCCGTAAAAACTGTTGTAAAAATCTTTTACATCTTCAAGCGTGGCATTTTGCAGGTCTTCCATCTCACCAATCACGGTCCAGTTATAAGGATGCCCATCGGGATAAATGCTTTTGTTGATTACATAGCTTGTATGACCGTAGGGCTGGTTGTCCACACTCTGTCGTTTTTCATTCATGACGACGTTCTGCTGGTTGATAAATGCGGATTGTGTTACCGTGTTTTCAACAAAACCCATACGGTCAGATTCCATCCAGAGTACCTTCTCAAGTGCGTTTTTCGGAACCACTTCATAATACACGGTGAAATCATAACTTGTCCCGCCATTCAACGTCCCGCCGGCATCCTGAATTTTCCTGAAAAACTCATCCTGGGGGATGTTTTCGGATTCCTGGAACAAAATGTGTTCAAACAAATGTGCGAATCCCGTTTTGCCGGGCTTTTCCCTGCCGGATCCCACATGATACAACAGGGCAACTGCAACGATGGGATCTGAATCATCGTGGTGGAGTATGACTTCCAGTTCGTTGTCCAGTTTATATTTTTCAAAGTCAATGTTAAAAGTACCTGTCTGTGCTTTTGTTGCATACCCTGTCATCAGGAACAACAGAAATGAAATGAAGATTTTGTGCTGTTTCATATTGGTTGTAATTTAATATCCGGCCGGATAATTGGATGAATCAAAAATAATCAAAAACATTTTGTATTTTATAATTTTATGTATTGACTGAACCTGGATCCATGGAGTTGTGTTTTACTTTCAGATTATTTTAATTATCATTTCACACAGAAAACTTTTTAATTTTACACCACTTTTGGAAGAAGTATGGGCAAAAAGGTATTGGTAATATATTACACACAATCCGGGCAATTACTGGATATTGTGAGGTCTGTCGTCGCGTTTCCTGAGCAAGAATCAGGTATAGAAACCGATTACGAGGAGCTGAGGCCAAAACCTGCTTTCCCGTTTCCCTGGACAGCAGATGAATTTTTTCAGGCTTTCCCGGAATCCGTGCAAGGCATTCCTTGTGAGCTGGAACCTTATAATGTGGCTGACCGGAACGATTATGACCTGATCATCATTGCATGGCAACCCTGGTATTTATCACCCTCTATTCCTGTTCATGCTTTCTTTCAGAATCCTGCCGCGGGTGGTATTTTATCCGGCAAACCAGTGGTCACGGTGACCGGAGCAAGAAATATGTGGGTAATGGGCCAGCAAAAGATCAGAGAATATATTCTGGCCAACGGGGGTTTACCTGTAGGCAATATCGTTCTGGTTGACCGGGCACCCAACCTGCTGAGCGTCATTTCCATCATGCGCTGGATGTTCACCGGGAAAAGGGAGCGCTACCTCGGCATCATCCCGCCGGCAGGTGTTTCAAAGGCGGATATTGACGGAGCAGCCCGATTCGGACCCATAATCAGTGAGGCGTTGTTATCGGGCAACTATGGTACTTTAAGGGAAAGACTTATTGCAGCCGGTGCTGTGGATGTTAAACCCGCACTGGCAATGATTGAGAAAAGAGGCAGGATGATCTTCAACCTGTGGGCACGGTTTGTACTGAAAAAGGAATCCTATGGAAGCATAGCCCGTGCAAAGCGACTCCGGGCATTTAAATATTACCTTCTTGCGGTCATATATCTGGTTTCACCATTTGCTGCATTGTTTTACCACCTCACCAGCCCTTTCCGCAGAAATACCATTCAAAAACAGATAACTTTGTACCAATCCTTATAATATAAATGGTGATGTTTTTTAGATTTGCGTGTTTAAAGGATCGTCAATTTTTTGAGTAATTAAATATTTTTCAGATTTATGTCAGGCGAGGTTTACATTACAGCGGTTTCAAAATTTCTGCCCAACAATCCGGTTTCAAACGATGAAATGGAGGAATACCTTGGAAAGATCAATGACCAGCCTTCAAGGGCAAAAAGGATCATTTTGCGCAACAACGGAATTAAGTCCAGGTATTATGCGCTCACAAGGGGCGGCAGACCTACTCATAACAATGCAGAACTGGCGGCTGAAGCCATTAAGAATTTGTGCAATTCCAGATTCCGCAAGGAAGATATCCGTTTGCTTGTCTGCGGTACAGCATCGCCGGATCAGATCATGCCTTCTCATGCTTCCATGGTACATGGACTACTGCAATTGCCTGATATTGAGATTGCTTCATTTGCAGGATCCTGCTGTGCCAGCATGCAGGCACTGAAATATGCTTATATTTCAATACTTTCGGGCAATACGACCAATGCAGTCTGTTCCGGGTCTGAAATGCTTTCACACTGGATGCTGGCAAAGTATTTCGAAAATGAGTATTTATCCGAAAGCAAAATCAGGGATAATCCGCTCCTCGCGTTTGAGAAAGATTTTCTGAGGTGGATGCTTTCAGATGGCGCCGGTGCCGCTTTACTTGAAGATAAAACCGCCGGGGACCTTTCCTTGAGAATTGACTGGATTGAGATCAGGTCCTATGCAGGCAAAATGGACACCTGCATGTATGCGGGTGCGGATAAGGATGAAAACGGACAGATTCTGGGATGGTGCAGGTTTGATACGGAAGACTGGCTGAACCGGTCTGTCTTTTCTCTGAAACAGGATACGCGTTTGCTGGGTGAGCATATTGTACAGCTCGGAACGGAATTCCTCAGGGACATCATCCGGCGAAGAAACTTTGATATCAACGGGATCGATTATTTCCTGCCGCATTTGTCCTCGGAATTTTTCCGGAACAGGATCATGGAGGAGCTTGCTGCGTATGGTATAGGGATCCCGGAGGAAAAATGGTTCACAAACCTCACACGGCTGGGTAATGTGGCAACGGCTTCATTTCTGCTGATGCTGGAGGAACTTATATCCTCGGGCAGGCTGAAACCGGGTCAGACCATATTGATACAGGTGCCTGAAAGTGCACGGTTTACATACGCATACGCTCATCTGACAGTCTGTTAAATGATGCAATGATGAAAATCAGTGAAGTCCCCCAGGATAAGGCATTCTTTGAAGAAGGAAAAATCCGGGACCTTTGTTACGTGGTCGATGACAAAGGGCACTATACAAAAGCGCTCAGCCTGGGCTGGGCTCCGAAAAATGAAGCCATAAAACTCGCCTGGGATGTTGTGTACGAGCATGCTGAAGAAACTCGGAAAAAGATCCTGGAAGGCAAACTCAGTCCGGTTGCTTTTTATATGGAACTGAATATCATGAATCCTGTTATACTGGCAAATTATATGAACCTTTCGAGAAGAAAGGTGAAAAGACATCTGAAAATGAAAGCCTTCAGGAAACTGAAACCTCATCTGATTGACAGATATGCAGAAGTTTTCGGAATTGATGCCCGGGATCTGACTGATATTGAAAGGCTCCGGCAGTTTAAACCAGCGGATGAAAACCAACTTTGAACACCGGCAGGCAGCTCACTGTGAGAATGGTGTGACCTCAAACCTGCTGAGGTATTACGGTATTGAACTCAGTGAACCCATGGTTTTCGGCATTGGTTCGGGATATTTTTTTTCCCATATGCCCTTCTACAAGCTGAACGGCATGCCTGTGACTTCCTTCAGGGTCTGGCCGGGTATGATCTTTAAAAGGGTCACGAAAAGACTGGGGATCAAAGTAAAACGGATCAAATACAGGAATACCGCTCAGGCAATGATTGATCTTGACAAGCTTCTTGACGAAGGAAAGCCTGTGGGAATGCTTGTAGGCGTTTTCCACCTGCCCTATTTTCCGCGCGAGTACCGTTTCCATTTTAATGCACACAACATCACTGCTTTTGGTAAGGAAGGAGACCGTTATTATATCAGCGATCCAGTGATGGAACATGAAGAGGTGCTGACGGCAGAAGAACTGAAGAAAGTAAGGTTTGCCAAAGGCACATACCCTCCCAGCGGCAGAATGTATTACATCACCGGTGTGCCCGGTAAGATTGACCTGAAACCCGCTATTGTTCATGGAATCAGACAAACGGCAAAGGATATGCTGACGATTCCCGTACCATTTTTCGGGATCAGAGGCATACGTGTCCTTGCAAGAAATATGCGGAACTGGCCCGTAAAACTGGGAGATAGATCAGCAGCCCTGAACCTCGGCCAGGTGATCCGCATGCTTGAGGAGATAGGGACGGGGGGAGCCGGTTTCCGTTTCATTTTTGCGGCTTTTCTTGAGGAGGCTGCTGTCATGCTTGATCAATCCATACTCGAAGATCTGAGCAAAGAAATGACTGTTGTCGGCGATCAATGGCGTGATTTCGCGGTTCATGCGGCAAGGGTTTTCAAGAACAGGGACAGGGGCAGGACTTCATACAGTATGTTGGCCGACATGCTGTTGTCCATTGCAGACAAGGAGGAGCGTGTTTTTAAACAACTCAGGAACATCCATTTATGATTGACAGTGATGTTTCCATCGATATTAAGGATCTTACCAGATACTACAAGGGAAATCATATACCTGCTCTTGATCAGGTAAGCTTGCAGGTAAGAAAAGGGGATATTTTCGGTCTGCTCGGTCCCAATGGTGCGGGTAAAACCACAATGATCAGAATCCTTTGCGGTTTATTGTCCCCTACAAATGGAGAGGTCACCATAGAAGGATATTCCCTGAAAAATGAAAAAGCATTCATACGGAAGATCATTGGTGTGGTTCCTCAGGATATCGCACTTTATTCAAGTCTTACCGCACGGGAAAACCTGTCAGTGTACGGAGGTATCTGCGGACTGAAGGGCAGATTTCTGAAAGAACGGATCAAAGAACTGCTTCCTGTATTCGGTCTCGAGAAAAGTGCCGACCGCCATGTCGAACATTTTTCCGGCGGCATGAAACGAAGGCTGAACCTGATCGCGGGATTGCTGCATATGCCGCGGATCCTTTTTTTGGATGAGCCTACAGTGGGGATTGATGTGCACTCCAGGAATGTGATCCTTGAGAATCTGCGTGAAATAAACCGGAACGGTACAACAATGGTTTACACTTCGCATTATCTGGAGGAAGCGGAAAATCTTTGTTCCTACATCACCATCATCGATGAAGGAAGGATCATTACACGGGGTACACTTGCCGAAATCATGGAGCGCTCCGGTTCCTGTACTTCACTCGTGGATGTATTTCTCTCACTGACGGGTAAAACATTAAGGGATTGATTCATGCGGATATTTTTTAAACTGGTATACAAGGATGCGCTTGTCGTCATGCGCGACCGCGGCGGACTGGCCATGCTGTTCATCATGCCGCTTGCACTGGTGCTCCTCATGACAAGTCTGCAGGATGCCACATTCAGGTCGGTCAATGAAAGCGGGATCAGGCTTCTGTTACTGAATAATGACATCGACTCCCTCGGTCTGTCGGTTGAAAAGAAAATGATGCAATCAGGACTGTTCCGGACCTTCACGGAAATCGACGATAGAAAGCCCACTGAGCAGGAAGTCAAAGATGCTGTGGCTGCAGGAAGGTTCCTGATCGGTGTGATCATTCCCCATGGCGCCACACAGCGTATTCGTGACAAGGTTAGCAGGAATGTTCAAATGGCGCTTTCAGGCAGTCAACCTGTCTCCGGACCGGAAGATTCGGTCTTCCTGCAGGTTTATCTCGATCCCACGACCAAGATCTCTTTCAGGGAGAATCTCCAGCATTCCATTCATGAATTCTCTTCGGAAATTGAATCACAGATCATACTGCAGGAAATCACCTTGAAAATCAATGAATTGCTGGCTATTCCTGTGTATGATCTCAGTCAGGTTCAGGAGGAGGTCATCTTTTACCGGGAAGAGTATGCCACCCGCGGCGATACCGGTGTCATACCAAATTCTGTTCAGCACAACGTCCCTGCATGGACTATATTTGCCATGTTCTTTATTGTGATTCCTTTTGCGGGCGCTATGATCAGGGAGCGGGAGGACGGAAGTCTGGACAGGCTGCTGACCATGCCTGTCTCCCATGCAAAGATACTCTTCAGCAAAACCATAGTTTTCCTGTTTATATGTTACTTTCAGTTTATACTGATCCTGATTATGGGAGTTTATCTTTTCCCACTGATTGGTCTGCCTGCACTGCAGACCGGGGACAATCTCGGAATGCTTTCATTAATGGCTCTTGCCACAGCCTTAGCGGCCATCGGATATGGTATTGCCGTCGGCACCATTACTAGAACGCACCAGCAGGCTTCCATCTTTGCCTCAATCTCAGTCGTGATCCTGGCAGCACTGGGAGGTATATGGGTTCCGGTATTCATCATGCCGGCATTCCTTCGTCAGATCAGTGTTGTTTCACCGCTGAACTGGGCACTGAACAGTTTTTATGACATTCTGATCCGGAATGCGTCTTTTTCTGAGGTGTTTCCGGGCATTATAGGCCTCTGTCTTTTCGCACTTGCATGTATTTTGCTTGCACTGATTTATAAAAAATTGAAATGGGCGTCCTGACGGATGAACTGAACTCAGGTTCAGTCTGATTTGAATTGCTGCGGCAGAGGCTTTACAGGATCGAATTGTGAGCTAAAATATCTGTTATATGTAAATGATTTTATAAATTGCAGCGAAATTCCTGAAAGTTTCAATGATGGGGTAAACTGAAACTCAAAATCAAAGAAATTGCTATACAAAAGCACAGAACAGGTGTTTATCAACATAACGACAAATGAATATTATTTTGAATGGAAGAATTGATTGATCAGCTCAAACAGGAAATCATTGAAGTACTGTCACTTGAGGATGTCGTTCCTGAGGACTTTGACGCAGACACACCGCTATTCGTGGAAGGTCTGGGCCTGGATTCGATTGATGCGCTTGAACTCATTTTATTAATGGAACGGAAATACAATATTAAAATAGAGGACCCGAAAGAACGGCGGAATGTACTTCGTAATGTAAGGGCCATGGCAGAATGCATCACCAGTTATAAAAACTGAATTCAAAATGCCCCGGAGGGTTTTCGTGACCGGAATGGGTATCATCTCAGCCGCGGGTATCGGGACTGGGGCAATCCTTGAATCCATAAATCATTTGAAAACCGGAATCGGAAAACTTTCTCTGTTCCCTTCAAGACATGACCATCTGCCCGTTGCCGAAGTGAAGCGGACCAACGCGGAACTGACTGTGCTTGCCGGGATTGACCGGAACCGGGATATATACAGCCGCAATGCCCTGCTTGCTTTGATAGCGGCAGAACAGGCTTATGGCTGCAGGACATTTCGTAAGGTCCCTGATCACCGTACAGGTCTGGTAATGGCGACAACAGTGGGCGGAATGGACCTTAACGAGCGCTGTTACCATTCTTTGAAGCGGGATGGCACTTACAGGGATTATGTCAGGGTATTTGACAGTGCCGACTGTACCGAAAAAGTGGCAATCCGATTTGGAATCAAAAATTATGTTTCCACCATTTCTACAGCCTGTTCCTCATCGGCAAATGCAATTATGCTGGGTGCCAGACTGATAAGAAACAATAAGCTGGACAGGGTGCTGGCGGGAGGAAGCGATGCGCTTACAAAATTTACCCTCAACGGTTTTCATGCACTTGAAATTCTGTCTCCGACGGGCTGCAGACCTTTTGACCGGGACCGTAACGGACTGACGATAGGGGAAGGTGCTGCCCTTGTGATGCTGGAATCAGAAGTATCAGCTGATCCGGAATATGTGTTGTGTGAAATCACAGGATATGCAAACGTGAATGAAGCGTATCACCAGACTGCCTCATCTCCCGGGGGGAAGGGTGCGTATATGGCAATGGAACAAGCAGTGGCAGCTGCATCACTGAAGCCCGTCGATATAGATTATATCAATGCGCACGGCACAGGTACCGAAGTCAATGATCTGGCGGAAGGTAAAGCGATCGGAGATCTTTTCGGGGATCGCATACCCGCCGTAAGTTCCACAAAAGCATTCACGGGTCATACCCTGGGTGCTGCAGGTGCCATGGAAGCTGTTCTTTCAACACTCGCAATCGTCCATCAGATCGTATTGCCCGGACTGAATTTCGAAGTTCCCATGCCTGAACTTTCCTTTGTTCCCGTCCAGCAGAAGGATCATGCGGAAATTCATCACGTGATCTCCAATTCGTTCGGGTTTGGCGGTAACAACACCTCACTGGTTTTGTCAAGAGCATGATATGAAAGCATATGTTACGGCATCGGGAGTGATATCACCACAGAGGACACATGACACCCATGGTTTTCCTGAACATGTGTATGAGACGGTGGCAAACAGGATGCAGTGCCTGGAACCCGATTACCAAACTATGATCAATCCCCTGCAATTGAGAAGAATGCCCAGGATCCTGAAAATGGGACTTGCATCGGCGAAAATATGTCTGGAACGCGCAGGTAATATAGATCCGGATGCAATTATCGTAGGTACAGGTCTGGGTTGCCTCGACAACCTGGAAAAGTTCCTCCTTGACATGCTGGATAAAGATGAGCGCATCACAAGCGTGCTGCCCTTTATCAATTCCACACATAATGCGGTGGCTTCGCAGATCGCAATGGATTTGCAAAACTATGGCTATAATTATACATACTGCCACCGGGCTTTGTCATTTGAAAGTGCACTTCAGGATGCGCTGATGCATGTGTCTGAAAAACCTGCGGCATCCGTACTTGTGGGTGGTATCGATGAATGTACGGATGACTTTGTGCGCCTGCATGATTATCTGGGATTCTGGAAGCATCCGGTCAACAATCTTGATCTGTTCAGGGAGCCCGGGTCCGGGACAATTGCCGGGGAAGGTTCCGCTTTTTTCCTGCTTTCGGGCCGTCCTCACAACGAAGAAACAGTTCTTTTGCAGGCAGTTCAGACATTATTCATGCCGGAAGGAAATGCAGATCCTGAAACGGTTGCTGCAGAACTGGATCTTTTTCTTGCGGACAATGATACCACTCCCTCGGATCTCGATGTTGTGATTCTCGGGTTGTCCGGTGATCATCATGATGACTATATATACCGGCAGCTGAGACGGAATTATTTTGCCCCGGAAACTTCTTATGCGGGTTTCAAGCATCTGTGCGGAGAATATTATACTGCCCCGGCTTTTGCGTTCTGGCTGGGTACAACCATCATAAAAGGTCAGCATGTTCCGGCTGTGGTCCTCAGGGATTCCGAACAAAAAGATGTTATAGACAGAATATTGATTTACAATCATTTCAAAAATACCGAACATGGGTTGATGCTGCTTACCCGTGCAAAGGAGGGATCAGTCTGAATCATCAGAAATCAGCAAACATGAATCACATGAAATCAGCAGGCATGAATCATTAAAAATTAGCAGACATGAATCATTTCGACGTGGTGATCATCGGGAGCGGACTGGGGGGATTGCTTTGCGGAAGTATCCTGAGCCGGGAGGGTTATCATGTTTGCGTACTGGAGAAAAACAGCCGTTACGGTGGTTGCCTGCAGACGTTTGAACGGGACGGAAGTGTTTTCGATACTGGGATACATTATGCAGGCGGTCTGGATAAAGGAAAGATCCTGCATACTTTTTTCAACTATCTGAAACTGACGGAAAGGTTAAAAATCAGACGTCTCGATGAAGATGGTTATGATGTGGTCCGTTACGGGGGACAGGAGTATAAATTTGCCATGGGTTACCGGAGGTTTACAGATACCCTGGCACAGCAGTTTCCCTATGAAAAAAATGCGCTCGAAACATATGCTGGCAAAATGCTCGAGGTCAGCAATACCGTTAATCCCTGTAATGTCAGTGAAAACGATGCGATGCCGTCAAAATATCTGGAGTATTATCATACTTCTTATGACCAGTTCTTAAATTCCACCATTGCCGATCCGGTACTGAAAAATGTGCTGGTCGGTCTTTCCCCTGTCTACTCCGGTGTCAGGGAAAGAACTCCGCTTTACATCCCCATGATGATCCATTCCACAAACATCGACGGGGCATACCGTTTCATAGATGGAGGTTCGCAGTTGGCGGACCTGCTTGTACAGGATATCAGGGACTGCGGGGGAACGGTCATGACAGATATGAAGGTGACGCACATCACCATAAGAAATTATCAGGCGGGACCGGTTGAAGTCAACGGATCGGAGCGCATCACGGGACGCTTTTATATCAGCAACATCCACCCCAAAAGCCTGTTCAGCCTGGTTGAAGGCAGGGCGTTTACCGGCGCATTCATCAGAAGGATCAACAGCACTGAAGAAACGTTCGGAATGTTTTCATTATACCTGAGCTCCGCCGGATATGGATTCAAATACATAAATAAAAATTACTATTGTTATCATACCCATGATTTGTGGGACCTGGGCAATTATTCCGCCGATACCTGGCCAAAAGGCTATATGCTTCATTTTTCACCGGTATCGGAACATGCCGGTCGCACCAATGCAATCATCATCAATACCTATATGAAATGGGATGAACTGAAGTCCTGGATAAACAGCAGGTCAGGGAAAAGGGGGGAAGGATATGAAACATTCAAGAAGAAAAAGGCGGAAAAACTTTTATTTTTGCTGGAAAAGGATTTCCCCGGCCTGGCCGGGAAAGTGAGTTCCTGGTATGCATCAACACCCTTGACTTACAGGGATTATACGGGAACCCATGAAGGCTCGGCATACGGGATACTTAAAGATTACAGGAATCCATTCAAAACCTTGATACTGCCTGTAACACATATAAAAAATCTTTTACTGACGGGACAGAACATCAATACCCACGGGGTTGGCGGTGTGACGATAGGGGCATTCTTGACCTGTTCTGAGCTGTTGGGAAGGGAATACCTGAAAAAAAAGGTCTGCAATGGGTAAGACCGGAAAACGATCGTTGCTCGGAAAGCTGACGGGGATTGTATTGCTGGTGATTGCGGCGGTCATCCTTACTTTTATTGTTTACCTGGCTGTTGTCTCGGTTGACCATCCTCCGGAGGACGTTGATCTGTCCGTTCTTGAGATGGAGCGCAGCCAATACGGGGATCATCTTTACATGGCGGGAAACAACTGGCTGCGCAAAAGTGAAAGCGGTCTATGGGAGTGTTATCTGGAAGGGGAGGCGTTTGAACGGGGTGTCGCTTTTGGCAAGCTGACCCGGGAACTGTTATATTATCAGGAATCCGTCTTTGTTGACCAGATCAGGGAACTTGTACCGTCAGATTTCTATCTGAAAATATTGAAATATTTCATTGCATTTTTTAACCGGAACCTGGAACAGCATATCACTGATGAATACAGGCATGAGATTTACGGAACCTCGCAGTCATGCGATCCTGCATTCGATTTTATCGGATCCCGCTACCAGCGTCAGCTGAATTATCACTCAGCGCATGATATCGGTCATGCACTGGCTGATTTCAATCTGATTGGGTGCACTTCATTTTCTGTATGGGATGATAAAAGCAGCGACTCATCCCTGATCATCGGTCGTAATTTTGATTTTTATATGGGTGACCGGTTCTCGGAGAACAAGATCGTTTGTTTCATGAATCCTGCATCGGGATATAAATTCATGATGGTCACATGGGCGGACATGATCGGGGTGGTATCGGGCATGAATGAGAAAGGCCTGACCGTAACCATCAATGCCGCAAGGTCAGCGGTCCCGATCCGTTCATCGACCCCCGTCACCCTGGTT
Organism: Bacteroidales bacterium; assembly: GCA_016926205.1. GTDB lineage: Bacteria > Bacteroidota > Bacteroidia > Bacteroidales > UBA10428 > UBA5072. The sequence continues at coordinate 24,405 of JAFGPB010000003.1, read as the reverse complement.
ACAAGGGAAATACTGCAATATGCGGCCACCATCAGCGAAGCATTTGATATCGCAAAAAAACGGGAAATGTTCGTCTCCGAATCCATCATGGTAGGTTCATCCGGAGACGGTCTGACCGCTGTCATTGAAAAGTCGCCTGATACCTGTGTCATTGTGTATCCGGAATCCCATCAGATCATCAGCACAAATCACTTTCAAAGCGCGGTTTTTGCCAATGATGAAAGGAATGTCACGAACATCATCGGATCTGACAGCTATGCCCGGTATCAGAGGGTTCAGGAACTTCTTGGAAGGACCGGGGCTCTGGATGTGCAGTCGGCAGTTCATCTGCTGCGCGACCGGCAGGGACCGGGTGATCGGAACGTCGGCATGGGAAATCAGCTTGCCATAAACCAGCTCATTGCCCATCATTCCGTGGTGTTTAAACCCGACAGCCTGCTGGTCTGGATATCTGTACCCCCGTATCAGCTGGACAGGTTTGTTGCATACGACCTGAAAAAAATATTTTCAGCGGATACCGGTCAGATCAACCTTGACAGGGAGCTGTATCTTCCGGAACGCACCATCCCTGCCGATACCTTCCTTTTTACAAAGGATTACCATGACTATCTTGTTTTCAGGAATATGACCAATGAACTGAACCGTTACAGACAGGAAAAGGATGCACTTCCGCCATCATTTCAGGATGTTTATATACAATTGAATCCGGAATACTACCGGACGTATGCAAACCTTGGAGATTACTACCGGAAGCTCGGACAACATGATCCTGCGGGTAAATTTTACAGCCAGGCACTGACAAAAGTCCTGCCGGGTCTGGATGAAAAACAAAGAATCGCCGAACTGGCAGCAAAAATGCGTAAAAAATAAACCATGTCCATACCAGAAATTGAATTGAGAAGTCCTGATGAGATCAAAGCATTTCAGGAACATGAGCTGAAGAAAATGCTGGATTTTGTGAACCGGAAGTCTGTTTTTTACAAACGGCTGTTTGCAAAGCATAAAATCAATATCGAAAAAATTGCATCACTTGAAGACCTCCGTTGCATCCCGCCTACGACAAAGGAAGACCTGCAGGAGCATGGCAAGGATCTGATCTGTGTAGAGAAGAGCGAGATCATTGACTACATCACCACATCCGGAACTCTGGGTGATCCCGTGATTTTTGCAATGACAGATCATGATCTGGACCGTCTGGCATATAATGAATATCTTGGATTTAAATGCGCAGGGTGTACCGGTAATGACGTGTTTCAGCTCATGACGACCATCGATAAAAGATTTATGGCGGGACTTGCATACTTCCTGGGATCACGCATGCTGAAATCAGCTATGGTCCGGGTAGGAAACGGCATTCCGGAGCTTCAATGGGACTCTATACAGCGTTTTTCACCTACAGTTGTGGTGGCCGTGCCGTCTTTCCTGCTGACCATTATTGACTATGCCGAAAAGAATGGCATTGACCACCATGCTTCCAGTGTAAAAAAAGCAGTATGCATCGGGGAACCAATGCGTAACGGGGATTTTACATACAACACACTGGGCCGGAAAATCACCGAACGGTGGCCTGAAGTCTGCCTTCATTCCACTTATGCATCTACTGAAATGTCTACGTCTTTTACAGAATGTGAGCAGGGCACTGGCGGCCACCATCATCCCGAACTGATCATCGTGGAATTTCTCGACGATCATGATCAACCGGTTCCGAAGGGGGATTATGGTGAGGTCACCGTCACCACACTGGGTGTTGAGGGCATGCCCCTGTTGCGGTTCAGAACCGGGGATATCAGCAGGGCGCATGATGAACCCTGCAAATGCGGCAGGAACACAATGAGACTCGGTCCTGTAATCGGAAGGAAGAAGCAGATGATCAAGTTCAAGGGAACCACCCTGTATCCTACAGCATTATATGACATACTCGACAATATCGAAGACATCAGCAATTATATTGTCGAAGTATTTACCAATCAGCTGGGTACCGATGAGATCGTGATAAGGGTAGGGAGTACGGTCCATTCCGAAGCCTTTGAAAAAATGATCAAGGATCATTTCAGGGCCAAGCTGCGGGTAGCACCGTCAATCATTTTTGAGTCTGCCGATTACATCAGCAAAATCCAGTTTCCGGGAATGAGCAGGAAACCCGTTAAACTGATTGACAGAAGAAACAACAATAAATAAAGAAGACCTTTCTGATTTTTCATAAATTTGTCTCATAAAACGTAAACAATGACACTATGAAAAAATCTGCACTATTTCTCAGTCTGATATTCACCCTGTTTTGCACGGCGGCATTCGGCAACAAGACCACCGTTGAGGTGGCAGCGCCGGAAGAGGCAGAAAAAGGGACTGAGATCACCATTACCATCAAGGTCACACACAGTGGCAACAGCAGGTTGCACCATACCGATTGGGTATGGCTGAAAATCAACGGGGAAGAAGTAAAGCGCTGGGAATACGAGGGTGGCAACCTGCCTCCGGATGCTGTTTTCACCCTTGAATACAAGTATAAAATCAGTGATGAGATCTCTGATGCCGTAGAGCTTGTTATTGAAGCTGAAGGCAACTGCAATCTTCACGGAACAGCTGGCAGTTCTGAAACAGCAGTCAGGGTGTTGTGACATCTTTATGCCGGCACAAATCAGGTATCCATCCAAAATGATTATCTTTAAAGCCCGATGGTAAAATCTATCATTGGGCTTTTTATATTCAATTCAATAAACATCAAGGTGAAAAATAAACTTACACACAGGACAGCGATTAAAGTCCGTTTCGGGGAGGTGGATTCGATGGGTATTGTATGGCATGGCAATTATATCAAGTATTTTGAGGATGGCCGTGAAGCATTTGGAGATAAATATGGAATTAACTACATGGATTTTTACAACAACGGAGCCATGATACCCCTGGTCAGAGTTGTCTGTGACTATAAACGTCCTCTGTATTACGGTGACACTGCGACGGTTGAGACCCGGTTTTTGGATACTGATGCGGCAAAGATCCATTATGAATATACGATTTTCAGGAATGATACGGACGAAGTTGTTGCAACCGGTATGTCGGTCCAGGTTTTTGTGAATATGGATCAGGAACTGTTGCTGGATATTCCTCCCTTTTTCTATAAATGGAAAAAAAAATACGGATTGATAACGGAAAATTAGCGTTTGTGGATGAGGTTTATATAGTTGCAGACAATATAGTTACAAACCTGGGTTTTACTTCGGAAGAAAATTTTGATCAGGTTTTATCGGGATATACGGGTATAAAACTTTTGGAGGATGAGCAGATGGCTCCCGAACCGTTTTATGCATCCGTGATCGGCCGTGAAGCACTTTACAACAGGTTTTCCCTGATTGGCAATCCTGACCGGTATACACGTTTCGAGCAGCTTGTGTTGTGCTCGGTCCATGATGCCCTGCAGGGCACGAACCTGAATGTTGCGGACAAACGGGTTTTGTTTGTTCTTTCGACAACCAAGGGCAATGTCGAGCAGCTGGGCGAAAGCGGCAGCCTATCGTCTGAAAACAAAAGACCCTATCTCTGGCAAAGCGGCGAGATCATCAAATCATTCTTGCGATTGCACAATGACACACTTGTTGTGTCCAACGCGTGTGTATCCGGACTCGTAGCAATCCTTACAGGTGCCAGACTGATCCGGGCAGGTTTATTCGATCATGCGATCGTTACCGGGGCAGATGTCCTTTCCGAATTCATTTATTCCGGATTCAGTTCATTCAAATCGCTCAGTCAGGGGCCCTGCCGTCCGTTCGACAAATCACGGGACGGACTTTCACTTGGAGAAGGTGCGGGGACTGTGATACTGTCATCCCGGCCTGACCTGAATCCGAAGGGGGAACCGATTCATGTCGGCAGAGGTTTTTCGAGCAATGATGCCAACCACATTTCCGGGCCTTCGAGAAATGGTGAAGGACTGTACATTGCCATTCAGCATGCCCTAAGGCATTTCAGGGGAAAGGTAGATCATATTTCGGCGCACGGGACTGCCACTCCTTATAACGATGAAATGGAAGCGATTGCCATCTCAAGATCCGGCCTGCAGGATGTGCCGGTAAACAGTCTGAAAGGCTGCTGGGGTCATACCCTCGGGGCGGCAGGTATAATAGAATCCGTTGCAGCTCTTCATTCCATCCGGAAAGGAATGCTGCCCGGCACGAAAGGTTTTCAGGAATCAGGTGTTTCTCATCCTGTTCATGTAATTGCGGAAACCCGGACTGAGAAGATCAGCAATTGTCTTAAAATTGCATCCGGGTTCGGGGGATGCAATGCGGCAATCATGTTTTACAGATGAAAGAATCACTGCATATCAGCAATTATTGCCTGATCCGGAACAGTCATCTCATCACCGGACAGGATCATTTTTTTGCGGGAAAGGAGACGGCTTTCCCGGATTTCATAAAAGAGACTTACCGGCATTTTAACATCGGATATCCGAAATTCTTTAAGATGGATAACCTGAGTAAACTTGGTTTTCTGGCTGCTGAATTGTTGTTGAAGGACAGGGATCTCAACCTTGATTACGGGAAAGACGGTACCGGGATCATTCTCGCAAATGCATCCGCTTCGCTGGACACAGACAGAATTTATCAGGCCTCCATTGCCGACCGGAGCAATTATTTCCCGAGCCCTTCGGTTTTTGTGTATACGCTGCCGAACATTGTTATGGGTGAAATCAGCATCAGGCATAAGCTGTTCGGAGAGAACGCCTTTTTTATAAAGCAGACCTTTGATCCTGTTTTCATGGTCGAATATGTGAAACATTTGTTTGAGAATCAAATTGTCGCATGCTGTATCACGGGCTGGGTTGAAATGGATTCGGAACGATACGAAGCAGTGCTGTTTTTGGTGGAAAAAACCGGTCCGCTTAACAATGGAATTGCTATTTTTGATGTCCGGAATGTTGATGATATTTATTGCCTGAAGTTGTGAAACATGAAAGAACTGATAGAAAACCTGAAAAATGAAATCATTGAATCACTGAACCTGGAGGATGTGACTCCCGATCAGATTGAAGCCGACACTCCGTTGTTTGTAGAAGGTCTCGGGCTCGATTCAATTGATGCACTTGAACTGATCGTCCTGCTCGAGAAAAAATACGGATTGAAAATTGATACTGCTGAAGAAGGTAAAAGGATTCTATACTCTGTTCGTACCATAGCAGAGAATATCATCCGGAGCCGCAACCCATAATTTTTTCCTGTAAATTGTCTGATACCAGGGTATTCATAACAGGCACAGGCATGATTTCAGCCGTCGGAAATGATGCAGATGAAGTATTTCAGGTGTTGAAAACCGCTAAAACAGGGATTGGCAGGATCTCTTTGCTTGAAACTGTCCATACGGATGAACTGCCTGCAGGTGAAATCAAGCTTTCCAACGGACAACTGAGAGAAATGGCTGAGATGCCAGCCAGGTATCCATGTTCACGTACGGGTCTGCTGGGACTCATTGCAGCTAGACAGGCAGTAAGGCAGGCAAAGATCCGTGATATGGGTGAGTTCAGGACGGGTCTGGTCTCCGGTACTACGGCCGGCGGGATGGACCGCAGTGAGGTGTTTTACAGAAGCTTTCTGGATGATGCCGGAAAGGGCAGGCTCAGGGATGTGGTCACGCACGATTGTGGCGACAGCACGGAAAGCATAGCTGACGGACTGTCAGTAAGGGATTATGTGGCCACGATCAGTACGGCCTGCTCTTCATCGGCAAATTCGATCCTCTATGGTTCCAGGTTGCTTAAGAGCGGGATGCTCGACAGGGTGATCGTCGGGGGAGCGGAAGCATTGACATTGTTTACTCTGAATGGCTTCAACAGCCTGATGATTCTGGACCGGAACATTTGCAGGCCGTTTGACCTCAACAGAAACGGTTTGAATCTGGGCGAAGGGGCTGCATTTCTTGTGCTTGAATCTGATAGAATTGCCAAGCAGGAACCCTCAAGGATCCTGTGTGAGGTGACAGGTTTCGGGAATGCCTGCGATGCCTATCACCAGACGGCATCTTCTCCGGATGGCCATGGTGCATGGCTTTCGATGAACAAAGCATTAATGACAGCAAGGCTGCATCCCGGTGACATTGATTATATTAATGCGCACGGCACGGGTACTCAAAACAATGATCTTTCCGAAGGCCTTGCCATAGAAAAGCTTTTTGGGGCAGAAATCCCTCTTTGCAGCTCCACGAAATCATTCACAGGTCATACCCTGGGAGCGGCCGGAGCCATCGAGGCTGTCATCTGTGTGCTTTCACTGGTGAACCAGGTCGTTTTCCCGAATCTCAATTTCAACCAGCGGATGAATGAACTGCATTTCAGTCCGGTTAACACATGCAGATCCGATGTGCACCTGAGGCATGTCATGTCCAACTCTTTCGGTTTCGGTGGAAACAACACAACCATAATCTTATCAGTTTACGGTCATGAGCATCTGCATTAAAGGTACCGGTATTGTATCTCCGCAGAAAACTTTCCATGACGGAGGTTTTCCGGATGAGGTCGTTGAATACAGGGGGATCCGCTATTTGAAATGCATTGAACCACCCTACAGGGAATATATTGATCCCATGACAGGAAGAAGGATGAGCCGCATTGTAAGAATGGGTATCTGTGCGGCAAAAAAATGCCTTCAGGATGCACATGTCACCATGCCAGACGCCATAATTACCGGAACCGGACTGGGTTGCATTGAGGATACTGAAAAATTCCTGACTTCAGTGATCCGCAACGGGGAAAGGCTGCTGAATCCCACCCCCTTCATACAGTCAACGCACAACACGATATCCTCCGCGATTGCACTGTCCATTAAATGCCATAGTTACAACAGCACATATGTCCACCGCGGATTTTCCTTTGAAAATGCCCTTCGGGACGGGATCATGTTCCTGCATGAAAATCCTGACTCTAACGTGCTGGTCGGCGGTCTGGATGAGATCACAGACCATTCTTACCTGATCATGAGCCGGATGGGATTCTGGAAAAGGAAACCAATAGACAATCTTGCTCTGCTTGAATATGGTGACAGGGGAAGTGTGCCCGGAGAAGGCGTATCATTTTTCATGCTCGGCAACCGGACTGACGATGACAGGAATTGTGTCAGGATCAGGGCATCAGACATCCTTTATAAACCGCAGAGCGAGGAATATATAACCTTGAAGCTACAGCAGTTTCTGGCCGGTCAGGATGCCGGAGGAATCAAACCCGACCTGCTGCTGTTTGGATTAAACGGGGATCCGCGTTCCGACAGCATTTATCACAACATCCACAACATCCTGTTCAGGGACTGTAATCTTGCATATTACAAACATCTTTGCGGGGAATACGATACTTCGGTTACCTTTGCCCTGTGGCTGGCAACAATGATCCTGAGGCATCAGCAGGTTCCTGACGTCATTAAGCTGAAGGCCTTTGAACCGGGAGAAATAAACAACATTCTAATATACAACCATGTGCATGGTATAAATCATTCCTTCATGCTCATAACAAGATGCTGAATCCGAGAAATACAATACTGCTCATGACTGCCATTCTCCTGCTTGTTTTGCTGGCGGACATATTCAGACCGGTGCCTGTATGGATTTACGGAGCGATCTTTTTGGCAGCCATTGCGCCATTCATATACGGCTCTGTCTCGATCGGGTCGGGTTTCTATGTAAAAACCCTGTGCTATGGAGACAGGCAGGAAAAAGAAATAGCGGTTAGCTTTGATGACGGCCCTGATGGTGAAATAACTCCGGCAGTGCTTGATCTTTTGTTACTACATAACATACAGGCCGCTTTTTTCTGTGTTGGAGAGAAAGTGGCGGAACACCCCGACCTGGTCAGGAGGATGCACACTGAGGGACATATTGTGGGCAACCACAGTTATTCCCATCATGTTTTTTTGGATCTGTTTTCCGGTAAAAGGATACAGAAGGAACTGAAAAGGACCGAAAACCTGATATGCGGGGTCACCGGAAAACGGACAAAATTCTTCCGTCCCCCTTACGGTGTCACCAATCCGGCAGTTGCAGAAGCGGCAAAATCGCTGGGTTATACCGTAACAGGATGGAGTCTGAAATCAAGAGATACGGTAATAAACGATGAGCAGGCACTTTTGAAAAGGCTGAAGAAGAAGCTTAAGAAAGGGGATGTGGTTTTGTTTCATGACCGGGGCAGTCATCTGGTCAGTGTTCTCAGGAGTTTTATTCAATATGCGGCGGACAAAAATTTTCGCATTGTACGTATTGATCAATTGTTAAATGTTAAAGCATATGCATAGACTGATCATTCTGATGCTGCTGGTCCGGATTTGCGAAGCGGCAAATGTGTGCGCACAGGACAATCATGTTCTTATGCGGGATGTCAATGGTTTTAAAACCCGGCTGGAAGCCATGTCGGAAGAGGTAGAGACCATAGAAAGTGATTTCGTGCAGGAAAAACAACTAAGCGTCCTTACGGATAAGATCATTTCAAGAGGTTCTTTCAGTTTCAGAAAGGAAAACAACATCCGCTGGGAATATATAGAGCCCTATCATTACCTGATCATATTGACCGGCAACCGGATTTATATCAGCGATGAATCCGGACAAAGCCAGTATGACCTGGAGTCGAACAGGATGTTTCAGGAGATGAACCGTTTTATCTCTGGATGCATACAGGGAGAAATATTGAAGAACGACATAGAGTATCAGATTGAATACCTTGAAAATGAAAATGAGTATTATGTGAAACTGGTACCCAATTCCGGGATGATGCGGGAAATGCTAAATGAGATTCAGATCGCATTTGACAGGAATGACATGACAGTAATGCGGATCACAATGGTCGAACCGGGCGGCGATTATACCAGGATCAGCTTCGTAAACAAAAAACTGAATACTGAAATTTCACTTGAGAAATTTAGTTTTAATTAGTTTGCTTTTCCTGTTGTCGGAAAGCTGTGCGGTTTCCCTCTTCAATAACCGGCAGCAGTATGAGATGACAGATGTCACATGGGATGAAACATACATGTGGTTCAGGAATCTTGACTCCTACAGCCTTTTCAATGCATCGGTTACCATGAGAAAAAATCACACTACCGGTATAATGGTCATTCATCCGTTGCCTGTGGGCGGACACAAGGTTGTATTCATGACTGAATTCGGACTGAAGATCTTCGATATGGAATTCAATGATACGGGCGACCTGAAACTGCATTACTGCATGCCGGCGCTGAACAGGAAACCTGTCATTAAGGTACTGGGAAGCGATATCGGAATGATCACCGGAAACGGAATCACTGACCGTTTTCTTTCCGCGCTTTATGACCGGCAAACGGGCGATGTCATATACAGATTCAGGTCAAAACGGAAAAGATATTTCCATATTGTCGGCAGCGAAACCCGCAAAGTAAGCTCGGTTATCCGTACTTCATCCACGTTCAGGAAAGTGCGGGCTGACTTTTACGGTAAGGGCGGAAACCTGCCGGATTCGATTTTACTTGAACATGATCACATGAACCTGATCATTAAACTTACCCATATCAATGAGACACGCTCCACTTCTCATGAATGATCTTTATTTTCCTGAACTCACAGGGAAAGAGGAAGGAAGGGTTACGGCAACCATAAGACTCCGGGAAAACCATGATATCTTCAAAGGCCATTTTCCCGGGAATCCAATATTACCCGGAGTGTGCCTGATCCAGATCATTAAGGAACTGATGGGGGAAGCATTAAAAAAACAGTTGCAGCTGACCGAAGCCGGGAATATTAAATATCTGGCATTCATAAATCCTCATGTGAACAATACCCTGAATATTGAGATACAATATAAAACTAACGAAGAAGGTGAATTTTCGTGCAATTCACGGGTTTTTGATGAGAATAGGAACTACTGCAGTTTCAGGGGAGCATTCAAAGTACACCCCGAAGGGCTGGGATCCCGTCGGGGTGTCAGGTCTTAAATCTGAAGACTGTTCAGCATCCACAGGCGCTTTTCAGCAGCTCCGATGAAGTCGCTCATTAGCGCCACAGTCCCTTCATCTCCGGCGTCAGCTGCCATTTCAAGGATATTTCTAAAGGAAAGCAACAGATGTTCATTATTTGCGATGATCTTGGGTATGATGTCCGAAGCTTTTTCAAGATTCTTTTCTGCTTTCATACCGGCATGTTTCAGATAGTCTTCAAAACTGTGCAGGGGTTTACCGCTGATCATCAGGATACGTTCTGCAATTTCGTCGATATCCTCGGCAGCTTCATCGTAGAAAGCTTCGAATTTCTCATGCAGCATGTAGAACTGCTGTCCTTTGACGAGCCAGTGAAACGCCCGCAGGTTCTGATAGTAAATCTGATAATCACTCAGCAGAACATTCAACTTTTCCTGGATCTTTTCATTTTTAATGTATACTTCCATACTCGTAGTTTATTTTTTAAGATTTATACTGATGGTAAATTTAAACAATAACAATGATACCAGCCCTGATGTTTAACAGGTTTTAAGAAAATACAGCATTTGCCGGCATATGTTTACTTTCCCCTTCATAATTCCCCGATCAGTATCCTCATTTCACAAGTTGCAATGACATGGTCTTCAGATCTTACAGTTCCGGAAACAAGGGTATAGCCCACAATCTCATTTTCAATTGTGATTCCGGCATGCAATACGGAATTCACTGCAGGGAGCGAATGAATTACAAGGTTTTTTATTGCTCCGATGTATCCCTGAGAGACCGGTTTTGATGTTTTTTTGTTTTGGTACCCGGTAAATGCGGCTGCTGTCTGTGCCATGAATTCAACAATTCCGGCTTCCTGCAAAAATCCGTTGTGCACAAAGATATTGGACTCCCTGACTTCCAGCAATCCGATGGCAGTTTTTACATCACAGTAAAGCAATCTGTCCACCATTACCATTGGTATTCTTTGCGGAATGTAAGAGGTGATGTCGTCATCCTGTGATTGCATATAGAATAGATTTATGTTTTTTCTGCCTATGTTTTCCAGAAATCATAATAATTGAACCATTGCAGGGGGTATCTGTTCAGCATTTTTTCCAGTTCGCGGGTATAGTCGCTGACAATTTCCCGGAGTATTTTATCCCGGTTCCGCAGGTTTGTCTGCGTATGGTATTGCACGGGAGAGGTTGCAAAAAAGTGATAATGATCCGTTTTTTCTTTCATTGCAAACACAAAGGACACCGGAACAGGGTGTTTCATAGCAAGGTAAAAGGGTCCGGCAGGAAATTCTGCCAGCCTGCCAAGAAAACTGCATGCGATCTTTTTCGTGTCCTGCAAGAATCTGTCTCCGTGAATACATACAATCTCCCTGTTCTCTAATGCCTGCCTGATCTCATAAATGTGTGAAAGATCATCCTTGATCAGGATGATGTGAAAGGTCTTCCTGGTGATGTCCGAAAGATATCTCTTGATTTTTTCGTGCTCAGCGTCAACCATGACGATATTGATCCGGGTTTCCAGTCGCTCAAGCATCTGTCCGGCCATCTCAAAATTTCCGATATGGGCGCTGATCAGCAATCCTCCTGTGTCGTTGCCGGCCATCTGCCTGAGGTATTTTTCACCTTCGAAGGTAAAGGTGAACCGTGTGTTGAAACCGGCCATCACAGCGGTCCTGTCAAGCAATACCTGACCGAAAACATAATAGTTCCGGTATACCGAGATGACGGATCTCCAGAAACCATAACCCATCCGTTCCCGGTAAAACGAAAAAACCGCAGGAAACGACCTGCCGGAAAATACGAAAAAGTAAAAAGCGACAAAGCGCAGCAGGAAATATGCCGGGGAAAGTCCGGCATGTCTCAGAAGGGTTATAAATATTTTGTAGCCTAAGATTCCGCCGCGGGTTTTACCTTTCCAGGAAGACACACCGATCAGTTGTTTGTGAATTTAAAGATATATTCATACAAATCATTCAGGGTTTTGATGCCGGTCATTTCCTCACCCTTAAGCGTGATGCCGAATTCCTTCTGAACGATTACCGCAATATCGACAAAATCGAGACTTTCAAGACCGAGATCATCTCTGAGCCGCGCAGCAGGCTGGATCTGGGTCTCTTCGATCTCAAATTCCTCCGTAAGAAAGTTGTTGATGGCTGTAATGATATCCTCTCTGGTCATATGTGCTGGCAAAATTACAAATAAAGTCTTTAGGATTGCTTATATTTTTTAACGATAATGGATGAGTTTGTCCCGCCGAATCCGAATGAATTTGACAGGAACATATTGATGTCCTGTTTCAGCGTCCGGTTTGTTATGTTCAGCTTTCCGGTGTGCTCATCGGGTTCCTCGAAATTGATATTCGGTGCTATGAAGGAATGCTGCATCATGAGCAGTGAATATACGATTTCGCTTGCCCCTGCCATCCATAGTTCATGTCCGGTCATTGACTTGGTTGAGGTTACCACCGGACTGTGATCTCCGAAAACACCGACGATTGCTTTGGCTTCATTCTCATCCCCCAGCGGTGTTGAGGTGGCGTGGGCATTGATATAGTCAACGGACTCAGGTCCAATCCCCGCATCCTGCAGGGCAATTCTGATAGCCCTTACGGGACCGTCAACATTGGGTACCGAGATGTGCACACCATCGGAGGAAAATCCATAACCGATCAATTCACCAAGTATCGGTGCACCTCTCTTCAACGCATGATCAAGATCCTCAAGGATCAGTGTGGCTGCACCGCCGCTTGGCACCAGCCCGTCTCTTTTCCTGTCAAACGGTCTTGAGGCACCCTGCGGGTCCGATTCCTTTTTTGAAAATGCATTCAGTGCATCAAAACTCGCCACACAGAAGAGGTTCACCTCCTGTGCCCCTCCGCATATGATACAGTCCTGATACCCGTGCTTGATCAGCAGGTAACCCATTCCAACCGCATGTGAGCCGCTTGCACAAGCGGCACTGAGGGTGAAATTGACACCACGAAGACCGAAAATAACCGAGAGATTCATGGTAACTGAAGAATTCATGGACTGAAATACAGATCCCGAACCGATCAGGTTCGTATCTTTCTTTTCCCTTACAATATCAGCACTCTGAATTACTGCAGGTGTCGAACTGTCGTTCCCGAAAACGACACCGATTTCATGATCCTTCAGAAAATCCTTTTCGATGCGGGCATTTTTCAGGGCTTCGACGGTGGAAACATATGCATACTCCGCATGATCCGGCATGCATACTCTTGACCTGCGGTCCAGTATGCCTTTAAGATTCGGTCGTTCGACATATCCGGTGAGTGCCGACTGATAACCATAGGCTTTCCGTTCAGGGTCAAGAACAATGCCTGATCTTCCGTTGACTAAAGAATTTCTTACCTCCTCAAGGTTTTTCCCGATTGCAGAATATATTCCGGTGCCTGTGATAACAACCCGCCTCATAATGGTTTTTCTGGTTCCAGTGTTTTATGTATACAATCCTCCGTTGACCGATATGACTTCTCCGGTGATGTAAGAAGCTTTTTCAGAAGCCAGGAAACAGACGGTTTCGGCAACTTCCTCAGGGAGTCCAAACCGGTTCAACGGTATATTCTTCTTCAGTTCTTTTTCGTCCAGGTCTTTTGTCATGTCGGTCCGGATATACCCGGGAGCGACTGCATTCACCGTGACGTTTTTTTTGCCGACTTCCTGGGCCAGTGCTTTTGTGGCACCGATTATACCGGCCTTGGCCGCTGAATAGTTCATCTGTCCGGGAAGGCCTTTAAGCCCTGAAAGTGAAACGACGTTGACAATCCTTCCATATTTGCGGATGAGCATTTCTTTCAGGAGACAACGCGTGGTATAAAAGAAACCGTCCAGGTTCGTCCGGATCACGTCCTCCCACTGCTGGTTTTCCATCCATATAAGCAGAGCGTCTTTCCTTATCCCGGCGTTGTTGATGAGTACTTCGACATACTCATCCTTGTGCTTTTCCTGCCAGGCGCCCAATGCGCCTTCAACCTCATGAATGCTGCCTACATCGAATTTCATAAGCTGGCCGTCATTCCCCGACTGCCTGACCAGCTCAAGTGTTTTCCGGGCAGAATCCTCATCTGATCTGTAATTGATCAGAATGAAATACCCCATTGATGCCAGTTTTGCACAAATCGCCCTGCCAATTCCTCTTGATCCCCCGGTAACAAGTGCGTATTTCATTGATTGATTGAGTGTTGTTTGATTTACAAAGTTAATAATTTGGTTTCAAAAGCCATCCTTCCAAGCTAAATTTATAATGAAGTAAAGATGTCGCAAAATAATAAAAAAAACCAACCCCGGTATCAACTGCGGTCATTCTATCGGCCCGATGACATCAAATAAAATTATATTTGCATGTTTGATCCTGAAATACGGAAAGTATATGAAATGAATCAGAAAGAAAGACCTGTGAAAAGCAACTGGTGCGTTATAGTACCCACATACAATAATTGCCGGACACTCGGTGAAGTCCTGAAGAAACTCCTTTCAATTACAAAGGATGTCGTCGTGGTGAACGATGGCTCCACTGATCAGACAGCAGATATATTAGCTACTTTCAGTCCGTTGCAGGTCATATCCTATCCGGACAACAGAGGCAAGGGGTTTGCACTGAGAAAAGGTTTCACGTATGCCCTGGATCAGGGCTATGATTATGCCGTTACAATTGATGCGGACGGCCAGCATCGTCCGGAAAACATCATTTCACTGGTGGGTGAGATACAACATGAACCTGACTCATTGATCATTGGTACACGGGACTTTCAGCAGGTAAATCTTTCCCGGGGCAGCCGGTTTGCCAACAAATTTTCGAACTTCTGGTTCAGGTTTCTTACTGGTATCAGACTGCAGGATACACAGTCAGGTTTCAGGCTGTATCCGATCCGCCTGCTTGAAACTATGAGATTCTATACGACCCGTTTTGAGTTTGAGTTCGAAATCCTGGTGCGTTCCGCCTGGAAAGGCATACCCATAAAAAGCCTTCCTGTAGCGGTCAGTTATCCCGAAGGCAAAGAAAGGGTCAGTCACTTCAGGCCCTTCAGTGATTTTCTGCGGATCACGCTGCTGAATACCGTTCTGGTTTTCATTGCCCTGCTTTATATAAAACCGTTCTACTTTATAAGGTATCTCAGGAAAGATACCATACTTGAATTCATTAAGAAACAGATCATTCACACACGGGATTCAATGGCAAAAACCACTTTTTCGGTGATGTTCGGTGTTTTTATGGGTATCGTTCCGATATGGGGATACCAGCTTGTGACGGCTATTGCACTGGCCTATCTCTTCAGATTGAACAAGTTTATCGTGATCGTTGCTTCAAACATCAGCATTCCTCCGATGATCCCTTTTATTTTATATGCGAGTTACGTAACCGGAGGGTGGGTCCTTCGCATGGACCAGAACATCTTATACCGTACCTCAGACATAACTTTTGAGTTTGTAAAAAACAACCTCTACCAGTATGTCGTGGGGAGTCTTGTATTTGCGGTGATCTTCGCACTTTTCTCGGGTCTGATCACCTATCTTCTGCTCAGGTTTTTTAAAAAAAATACTGTCTTAACGGAATGATGTATGGATGGTGTTTTTTTATTCCTATATAGTTTATTCAGAAAAAAACGCAGATTACTCTTTGCCATCCTTGTTCTGCTGACTGCCCTGGCCGCTTTTCTTGCCTCGAAGATCAGGTTTGAGGAAGACATTACAAAAATGATTTATGGCGGGGAAGGGGATGATATCGTGAAACAGGTGGTGGAACAATCCAAATTCCTTGATAAAATCATCATCAATGTCAGGTCCGAAGATACAATCAATCCCCCGGAAACATCAGAGATCATCAAAACGGCCGACCGGCTGAACGATTCACTTCGGTCAAAAGCATTTGAACCCTATGTGGCAGGACTGACCTATGAAATTCCGGATACAATGACCCGTGAGCTGTTTGATATCGTGTATTCAGGTTTGCCCGTCTTTCTTGAAGACCCGGATTATGAACAGCTTGACAGCATCATTTTGGAGCGGACGGCTGTCCGGGAAATGATCGGTGACGTGTACCGGAATTTATTGTCACCGGCCAGCTTTGTTTTAAAGGAGATGCTCATCAGAGATCCTGCAGGTATCAGCAGCAGGGCTTTGGCCCGACTGGGCGCATACCAGAATGATGAAAACTATGTCATCGTCGACGGACGCATTTTTTCAAGGGACAGGAGAAACCTGCTGATGTTTATTACTCCTTCTTACCCTTCCAGTGCCACATCAGAAAATGCAGACTTTGTGAAGGAGCTCGATCATGTGATCCGCAAAATCCTTGTGGAAAGCGGTCCGGATATGGATATTGAATACTTCGGAACGGTTGTCGTAGCGGCTGCGAATGCGGAAAGACTGAAAAAAGACATCAGGCTTACCGTCACGATTACTCTGATATTGCTAAGCCTGATCATAAATTTTTCCATAAAAAGGAAGAAGCTTTTTCCCTTTATCTTTTTCCCCGCCATTTTCGGGGGATTGATGGGACTGGCAGTGATATTCCTGGTACAGGGAAAAATATCCGTCATTTCCATGAGCATCGGCACGGTCATCCTGGCCATTACAGTGGACTATGCACTTCACATTACCACGCACTTCAAGCATAAACATTCTGTCATCAATACCATCAAAGACGTTTCATTCCCGATCATCGTCTGCGGATTTGCCACGGCGTTCGAATTTCTTGCCCTGCTTTTTGTTTCCTCAGAATCGCTGAATGAACTCGGGATGCTTGCCGCCATAAGTGTGATCACGGCGGCTTTTTTCACGATGGTCGTCATGCCCCATATTTTCGAAGTGACAAAAAGTGAATCCGATGAAACAGAAGAAAAAAACTTTCTGGAAAGGATACTTGACCGCATCACAAACTACAACTTTCATAAAAACAGGCTGCTGCTTGGATTTATGGTTTTGTATACATTAATCGCTCTCTTTTACATGAGAAAAGTAGGATTTGAGAGCGACATGATGAAGATGAACTATGTCACGCCTGCACTGGCTGAGGCCGAGGAGCATCTTAACGACATCAACAGTTACAAGCTCAATTCCATATATGTGGTGGCTTACGGAACAGATCTGCAGGATGCGCTGGTACATAATGAGAGGGTATTAAATCAGGCGGAAGCGCTTAAAGCCAGGGGGAGGATCAGCGGTATCAGTTCACCGGGTTCGGTATTGCTTTCCGATTCACTTCAAATGCAGAAACTGAACCGCTGGTATGGTTTCTGGACTGAAGAAAAAAAGCAGACATTTCTGGGTTACCTCGAGGACGAGGCTGTTCGCAAAGGTTTTAAACCTGGTTCATTCCATGAATTTCACAACCTGATAAACAAAGATTTCACACTTCTTGACCCTGCCGTATTCAAAAGGCTTGAAGCGATGTTTTATGTGGACAATATCAGTTCGGCCGATGGACTTACATCCATTATCACCACACTCAAAGTGGATGATACAAATAAGGAAAGCATTACCCGGATGTTTTCAGAGTTCGGGGGTGTTTTTGTGATTGACAGAAAATCAATGCTGTCCGGTATTGTTGATACGCTGGGTGAGGATTTCAATACGATTGCCAATGTGAGCCTGCTCCTGATCCTTGCAGTACTGATCCTTGCTTTCGGACGGATTGAGCTGGGTTTCATCACATTCATCCCGATACTGATCAGCTGGGTGTGGACCCTGGGATTTATGGGCATGGCCGGAATCAAATTCAATATATTCAACATCATAATTTCATCTTTTATCACGGGACTCGGTATCGATTACAGCATCTACATCATGCAGGGTCTGGTGCAGGGGTACAAGACCGAAAACACGAATTTGCTGTCATACAAGACCTGCATCCTGATCTCGGTCATGATCTCCCTGGCCGGCACCGGAGTCATGATACTGGCAAAACATCCCGCCCTGCATTCCATTGCGTTGATATCCATCGTGGGACTGCTTTCAGTCGTTCTGATCTCCTATACTTTCGAACCTGTATTGTTTTACTGGCTTGTATCAAAAAAGGAACAGAAACGGGTCGCGCCGGTCACTTTATCAGATCTCTTCTTTACTTTTATCGGTTTTACAATTGCCATTGCCGGCAGCCTGCTCCTGAATGTAATCTTCCTCATGCTGTTCATACTGCCGTTCCCCACTGCAAAGAAAAAATACTTGCTCCACAGGTTCATGGCATTTTTCTGCAAATTGCCTGTTTATGCCATGCCGCATGTTGCCAAAAAAATCATCAACAAAGGGAATGAAGATTTCAGTCAACCTTCGGTCATGATCAGCAACCACCAGTCGCACATCGATCTGCTGCTGCTGCTCATGCTTCATCCGAAGATCATCGTGCTGACCAACAAATGGGTATGGAACAATCCGGTTTATGCCCTTGTGATCCGGTACCTCGATTATTACCCTGTGACAAAGGGATATGATGCGATCATTGACAAACTGAAAATGCGGGCTGATGAAGGCTATTCCATTCTGGTCTTTCCGGAAGGCACCAGGTCTAACGATTCAAGGATCAGGCGTTTTCACAAGGGTGCTTTTTTACTTGCGGAGAAACTCGGTCTGGATATCCTGCCCGTGATGATCCACGGTGCGGGAGAGTGCATGACAAAAGGGGAGAACCACTTGAGAGGCGGATCCGTCAGGCTTACAATTTATCCGAGACTGAAAGCAGATGATCCTTCTTTCGGAAAGGACTACCATGCACGTACCAAATCCATGCTTGCATTTTACAGGAAAGAATATCAAAACCTCAGAGAGGAACTTGAAACACCCTCCTATTTCAGAAAGAAACTGATCCGCAATTATATTTACAAGGGACCCGTTCTGGAATGGTATACAAGGATCAAGCTCTCGATGGAAAAGAACTATGCGCTGTATGACCGTTTTATTCCCCGTGAGGCAAGCATTGTCGATATCGGTTGCGGTTACGGAATGATGTCATACATGCTGAGTTTTGTGTCAGACAAAAGAATGATCCTCGGGATTGATTATGATGAGGATAAGATCGGACTGGCCGGCAATTGCATATCCAGGCACGACAGGATACAGTTTGTTGCTGCTGATGCCGTGCATTATCCGCTCCCCGGAAGTGATGTTTATATATTAAGTGATGTGTTGCATTACATACCGGAAGAGCAACAGGAGAAACTGCTTGTTAAATGTTTTGAGAACCTGAATCCGGGCGGGATGATCATGATCCGCGATGCCGACAAAGACCTCAGGAAAAGACATCTGGTCACACGTTATACCGAGTTCTTTTCCACGCGTTTCAGGTTCAACAAGACCCGCGATAACCGGCTTTACTTCATTTCCGGGAAAAAAATTCTTGCGTTGGCAGAACAGTTCAACATGAAAGCAGAGGTCATTGACAATACAAGGCTTACCTCCAACCTAATCTATATTCTCAGACCGGGAATTGCTGGTTCACAAGAAGGCAGATAAAAATTTGCAAAGTGCATCAGGATGGATTAAATTAGTTCTATATTTAACGCAGGATCCAACAACTATGTAGAATCCTGATCATAGATATTAACTGATTTATAACTTAAACATTCACAATCCCATGAAAAACTTTCTATCAATTGCATTGGCACTTGCTTCTCTGTCCGCTCTGTCTGTCAGTGCCCAAAGGATCAATCTTGAAAGCGGTTCATTTGACTTTCTGGTGGGTCAGGAATCATTGCTCGTAAAATATGATTACAGCAATATATCTGTAGGCAAATATGAAAATGAGGAAGATTATCTTGCCGACAGGGTAGAGGAATACAATAATGATGAACCCGGCAAGGGCGATCAGTGGAAAGAGGCATGGCTTAGCGACCGTCCCAACCGTTTTGAGCCCAAGTTTGAGGAAGTCTTCAATGAAAATATTGATGCAATTGATGTCCAATGCAGTCAGACAGCTGAGGATGCGACCTATGAAATGATTGTGCACACCACCTTCGTCGAACCCGGTTATAATGTCGGCATTTCCAGGAAATCGGCTTTCATAGATGCTGAAATAATTTTCAGGGAAGTTGCGACAGGTACTGAAATGGCCGTACTAACCGTGGATAATTGTCAGGGATTGGGAGCATTCGGATTTGATTTTGACACGGGTTACAGGATCGAAGAAGCATATGCGATGCTTGGCAGAACGGTTGCACGCTACGTCCTGAAAAGGCTGTAGTACGATTTTTTAGTCTGATTTCTTTTCCGGATTCTTTACCCTGTTGTCTTGTAAGCCGGATTTGGTATCAGGTATCCCGACCTTTTTAATATTGTCGACAGGATTGGAGTAAATCTTCAGAAAAAGCTCGCGTTTTAAAGGTTCATCGATATCAATTTCCTTGAGCTCTTGATGCATATACTCCAGGAATTTCTCCCGGTCATTTCTGCTGTAAAATCCGGCAAATTCATCTGTATCATGAAGCATACCATATGCAATGTAATTGCTGGGCCATAATTTGTATTGTCTGGAGATTTCTGAATCAACAAGGCTGGTCAGCACGCTAATTTTCTCATTAACGGTTCTCACCCTGTCCGTTTCTTCGAGCAAAGAATTCAACGGCCTCCCAAAGGACAAATGGATCCTGCCTTTTTGCTGAGTCACTCCGGTTATGATACTGGTTAAGTCCTCACCGGGTTTCTTATGATAGGGCACACCATTTAACCTGACGATGGTTTCCTTGATTTTTAATGCACAGCATGGTTCGAATTCATAGGAAATGGTCAAAGGAATTATATTCAGGTCTTTGAATGACTGTTTAAAATTACGGGCTCCACTGATGTTTAACATTTTTAGCAGACCAGGTTCAGTTCTGTCGTTACCATCTTTTGTCCGTCCGTTTCTCTGGGCGATCCAGACTGAGGCTTTCTTTTTCGTGATCGTATGCCTGATATAGGCTGACAGCAGCTGGGCATTCTTGAAAAGCTCCCTTCCGTTGGCACCCCGATTGACGACAAACATCTTGTTCAGCCTGCCAAAATCGATAATAAACTGACTTGTCATCAGGTTGCTGCCGAAAGTGATCTCAGTGGTTTCAAAGCCGTTATCGAACAGTACCAATTGCAGCAATGCCGAGTCCAGCACGATATCCCGGTGATTTGCCAGAAAAAGGTACGGAGTATCTGGCAGCATATGTTGCAGGCCGCTAACGGTGAATTCTTCAGAAGAATGTTCTATGATATTCCTGACCAAAGGGTGCATCAGGTTTTTCTGAAAATCCCTGATCGTGCTTGTCTTTTCCAGCAAAGGTCTGAACTGACGGGTATCCTGATAGGGACTGATATAACTGAGAATCTTTTCAAAAATTGGAGAAGTAAGGATCCGGTTTACGGCAGCATGAACTTCATGATCAAAATAGGGCCTGATTTGCTCAAAATCTTCTTCTTTAAACATCTGAAAGGTTTTATTCTTCCAACTTCATTTTCAAAGCAACCATTTGTATTGCCGTAATTGCAGCCTCATCACCTTTGTTTCCGTACCTTCCTCCCGCGCGTTCTTTTGCCTGCTCCTGACTGTTGGTGGTCAGGATACCAAATACAAAGGGGATGCCATAGGTCAGGTTCAGCTGTGTAATGCCTTGTGTAACACTCTGACAGATGAAATCAAAATGCCTGGTCGCTCCCTGTATGATACAGCCAATACAGATGATGGCGTCACAATTGCTGTTATCGGCCATGAGTTTTGCACCCAATGTCAGTTCAAAACTGCCCGGAACATGAGTGATGATGATGTTGCTCTTTTGAGCCCCGTGCCTGATCAGGGTATTGTATGCCCCGTCCCGCATGGCATAGGTTATCTCCTGGTTCCAGTCGGACACCACAATTCCGAATCTCATCCCTGCTGCATCAGGTATTTTACTGTTGTCATATGAAGATAATCCCTTAAGTCCGGTAGCCATGATCGGTAAATAAATAATAAAGCATCAGGAATTTGTCCTCATTGATCATGAAAATAACTGCACGGATTTCATTTACATCATTTTTACCCTCAATGCACCAATATACTTATCCATTTCCGCTGCAATGTCTGATTCAGGATACTCTCTTTGAATGGCTTCATAGATTTCCAGTGCTTTTTCAAAGTCTTCCATTGCCTCGTAAATGATTCCTGCTTTTTTCAGGAAAATGGGCGATGTGAAAGAATTCTGTTTTCGCTGACCCGCTTTTAAATAATATGCAAGGGCTTTTTTATGATCTCCGAGCTCTGCATAACAGTCACCGATATCACCCAGAGCTATGGATGCAACCAGAATATCGTCCGTGTCGAAATCTTTAAGGTGTTCAATGGCGTCTTCATACTGACCTGTCCTGAGATAACAAATGCCTGCATAATAATGTGCCAGATTGGCTGCGGGGGTTATACCGTATTCATCGATGATATCGAGCATGCCAAAATTGGCGCCATCACCCATTAGGGCCAGGTAAAACGAATCAACGTCAAAATACTGTTCCGCCACGTACATGGCCGCATGGGCTTCCATATCGGCAGGTTCCAGGTATAATTTCTTGTAACCAAGATATCCGCCAACAACCACTACAATGGCCAGAATAATAATTGACAGGCTTTTCTGATTCTCTTCTATGTACTTTTCAGTTCGGGTCAAAGCGTTTTCAACGCTTTCAAAGCCTGCATTGGTATCGGGTTTTTTCTTTTTGCTCATCTGTCACCGGTTAACAAACAGTGCGCAAAGGTAATTTTTTTATCTTTTATTCAGAACGATTTAACCAAAATATGTTCATGAGGATTGATAAATTGGTTTTATGTTAAAGGAGTATCCGTCCAGACCCTTTGGTTGCCAGCGAACATCTGCCGGATTGCATGATTTGCAGGTGTGAAAATTCAATCAGTACGGGCAACGATTAAAAATCAAAGGTAATCGCAATCAATTACCTTTGCCGGCGCTAAAAAAAATCATATTTTTGCACATCAAAACGAGGCGCTAAATTTTTACGCCAAATTTCACGGTTCCGTAGCTCAGTTGGATAGAGCAACAGCCTTCTAAGCTGTGGGTCGCGCGTTCGAATCGCGCCGGAATCACTTAAAATTAAACCACTTACAGATAATAATACAGAAGTGGTTTTTTATTTGCACAAAATTTGATACGTGGTTCTATTACTTCCAATACATGGAACTATTCTGAAGATTCAACTTCAAAAAGCCCTGTATTTACGGGATTTTCTGCTTTAATTGGGAACATATTGGGAACATTTTCGCTGTTGATGCAGTTTTGAAAAAAATCACTTTCACATTTTATAGGGTTTGGTTAGTTTATGATGCCCGGCTCCGGCCGGGTTTTTCCTTTGTCCTGATTCAACAAATCCAGGTGGTTGGTCGGGTGCGACATTTATCGCATTATCTCTCCGTATTGTTATATCGGATACCCCTAGCATTTTAGCAGTTGCACGCTGGGAGGCCCGAAGCTCATAATATTATATATAGTTTAATTAGCAGATAAATAGTCTATTTATCAAACCCACATATCAATAAATTCTCATAAATTATTTAAAGGTTTGAAGTGCGTCTATTTATTATCATATGAGATTGTAAAAAAATAATTTTAGAATAGTCTAAAAGCGGATTCTGAGTGTTAATCCCGGTTGATAATTTTGGGTAATAAGATTATATTGTGCACAAGGCTTCAGGCCAATAGTAATAGAATTAAATGCTGTATTCTTAAAGGAATTAGTTTTTTTCGCTCTTTCCTTTCCTATTATAATCATTGGTACTCCAACAGCCATCGTACCTAATCCTGCAAGACCCCCGAAAATGGCCACAGCTACTCCTTCAAATCCCCAATGTTCTCCAAAAACAATTAACGTCAAAAATGTAGCTCCCAATATTGAAGCGCCTGCAATTGTCACTATTTTCCCCGACCTTTGAAGTGTCTGTGCCTTCATCAGGTTTGCATCATTCTCATTATATACTGACTCAATGTATGAAGTACCAGGTTTAAATGCAACCATGACCTTAAATATTGCATCATATTTATATTCAATTACTTCATCTCTACTGATATTAGTATGAACCCAATGGTTGTTGTGTTTCATTTCAAAATAAATTGATGCATCTGTAACGCTGTCAATGCGACACGCAATTGAATCTCCTTTGGTAGTTACAACTAAGTCATAATCCTGAGAATAAGCATTGAAAAGAATGCAAAGAAAGACTAAAAGACAAGAAGTATTTTTCATGATGATTTCATTTTTATAAGTGAATACAAGTTAAAACATCAGAGTAATAATGTCAAGTAAAATGTTCTTTTTTCTTGACTAAAGTTGATTTTACCTTTAGAATGTAATTCTAACTGAAAATTGCAAATAATTGTATAGGTGTGATGAATATGTGTATGGAGGTAATTATCTGATTATAAAACCATTTCATTAAAAACCGCCGGTTTGTTCATTTTCCGGTGGTTTTTTTATGGCTCATGCTAATAATTAATTATCAATTAATTGTAAGGGCATGTAATCAAC